>CAZHRO010000001.1:0-8336 GCA_964535045.1 uncultured Dehalococcoidales bacterium
AATCTCCCCCAACCCGGTTGATGCCGCTCTTGAAATGGGGGGTGTTATCGGTGTTGGGGCTGTGGTGAATGTACTATTTCATATGCGTCGAAGGGAGCAAGAGCGTATCCGAGTGACTGATGCTCTGCTTGAGGCTGAGGAGGAGAAGTGGCGCAGCTCGTTTAATGCCCTGGAAGATGTCATGTTAATCATCGACAGAGACTACAATATAGAAAACATAAACGATAGCGGTCTGGCACTGCTGGGTAAGAGCCGTGACGAAGTAATCGGCAGAAAATGCTATCAAATCATAAGGGGGGTAGATTATCCCCAGGAAGGGTGTCCTTGCCTGAAGACGTGGGAAACCAAACAGGTGGGCTCGCTTGACCGCTACGAAGCACGATTTGACCGCTACTTCTCCATAAAGAGTTCCCCAATATTTGATGCAGATGGTGAGATAATAAAATTTGTCGATTTAATGCGCGACATAACCGAGATGAAGAGGGCCGAGGAGATGCTCGCTAAGATTATCGACGGCTCCTCCATTTCTTCATTTGTAATCGATGAAAATCGCAGGGTTACCCACTGGAATACGGCAATCGAGGCTCTTACCGGTATCAAGAGGGAAGAGGTAATAGGTACCGATAAACAGTGGCGTGCCTTCTACTCCGAGAAAAGGCCGACTCTGGCTGACTTAATCACCGACGGGGCCTCAGCCGAAGAAATTGAAAGCTATTACCAGGGTAAATGCCAGAGGTCTGCCCTGATTAACGGCGCCTATGAAGCCGAAGATTTCTTCCCAGAACTGGGGAGAAACGGGAAATGGCTCCACTTTACCGCCAGCCCGATCAAAAATCGCACTGGGGAAATAATAGCCGTTATCGAGACACTACATGACATCACGGAACGAAAGAAGGCGGAGCGGGCACTGCAGGAGTCGGAAAAAAGCTATCGGGAACTATTTGAGGTTGCCCTCGATGCAATTTGGGTCAACGACTTTAAGGGTAACATTCTGAAAGCAAATAAAGCAACCGAAAGGCTCACCGGACTCAGCAGCAGGGAACTGGCCAGAAGCAACATAAAGGCATTCCTTGGTGAGAATGGGTTGCGCCTGGCCAAGGAGATTAGTCGTCGGCTGCTTAAAGACGAAGGTCTGTCCCAGCCCTACGAACAGCACCTTGTTCGAAGGGATGGCACGGAAGTAGTCGTCATGCTAACTACCAGCCCAATCTTCAGCGACGGTCAGCTGGTAGCCTTCCAAAATATTGCTCGAGATATTACGGAACAAAAACGAATGCAGGAGAACCTGCACTTTTATCTTCAGGAGATTACCCGGGCTCAGGAGGAAGAACGCCGACGTATTGCCCAAGAACTCCATGACAGCACAGTACAAACGCTTATTGCCCTGCTTCACCAGCTAGAAAACCTGCTCGGTGATAAGGCAGCCCTGCCGGTGAGAGAGGCTAAGGCTCTATGGGGCTTCTATGAAGAAATTAGAGACGTGGTACGGGAGGTTCGCCGCTTCAGTCGCGATTTAAGGCCTTCTATTCTCGACGACCTGGGGTTAATGCCAGCACTGGAGTGGCTGACTGAGGAACTAACTAAGGAATATGGGGTGAAGACTAGCTTAAAGGTGGTTGGCAGCGAACGAAGACTCTCACCAGAGGCGGAGCTAATACTGTTCCGCATTGCTCAAGAAGCGCTGAGGAACATTGCCAAGCATGCTCAAGCCGTGAAGGCTGAAGTTAAAGTTGAGTTTGATAAGCACAAAGCCCGGATTACGATAACCGATGACGGCGTAGGTTTTGAAGTTCCCCAGAGCCTTGGAGACCTAGTGCAGCTGGGTAAACTCGGCCTGGCTGGAATGCAAGAACGAGCCCAGCTACTCGGTGGTAGCCTGAAGCTGGAGTCTGAAGTAGGTAAGGGCACCACAATTGTGACCAAAATCCCGATTTAGCCGCCGTGTAGTTACCTCCAGCTAACTCAACCGCCCTCACTATCACAATCTGTCAACCTCTCAGTCAACAAATCACCAATTAATACTCAGTCTGTTAGATGACAGAATTTGCTCTAGCTCTGTCAGGCAGGTTTTTCAGCCACGATTATGGTGAACCCGGCATCAGGGAAAAAGCCTTCGCACGGTAACTCGGCGCGCTCAACCTCACCCGGCTTCTGAAAAAGTGTAGAGATAACCTTCTCAACAGAAAAGCCTGCCTCTTCCAGGAACCCGCTGACCTCAGCAAAACTATAGAAGGTGGCATGTTTGTAATAACGGTGCCCCCGCTTTTTCTTCTCCTCATAAAACTGCCCACAGGGGCTGTCTCTTAACACCAGGCCCAGTACTATCTTACCGCCCGGTACCAAAACACGCCGAGACTCCGCCAGAACATCGAGCGGTTTAGTAACAAAGCAGAGGGTAACAATCAGAAACAGCGTCCCGAAGGCTCGTTCCCTGAATGGCGGCTGCTCCGCCACCCCAAGCAGAACCTCTATCCCCCTCCTTTTGGCTATCTCAGCGAGTCTAATCGAAGGGTCAAGCCCGACTTCGATACCCAGAGCCCGGGCGAATCTGCCACTGCCTACCCCTACCTCAAGCCAGGGTTTAGGTAGAGAAGACAAAACTTCCTGGAAAGCCCGCACCTCGATATCAAAGATAAGCCTCCCTGCATCTTCAAACCAGGCATCATAGTCAGAAGCCAGGGAATTAAACAGCCGAACCTGACCGCCGTGAAATCTTTCTTCTTTCATCTCAGAATTAGAGTCAAGCATTCCTTAACCGGCAAAACACGCCGCACCGCCATCAGACATTATGCAAACGGGTAGTCGGGCGATTTTAGAACCTTCTCCTGATATGCCTCCCACTCCCCATCGGATATCAGGCCCCTCTTCCGGTAGTAGCTCCTCGCCTCTCTCAATATCCTGCCTATTTCTGACTCCTGACCCGAAGTTAAAGGTTTGGATACCTTATGGTTAGCCAGTATCTCCCCCATCACTTCCCGAGCGTAATCCAGGCAGTCCTTCTTCCCTGACTGCATCCACTCGGGATAGGTTAAATCATCAGCGGCTCGGGGCATATACTGCTCTTTGGACCACCACTCTCTGGTATGCGCCGTCTTGAGATAGTTACCGGGAATTGGTCCCACCTTTTCAATCAATTCCAGGGCTATTGTCTCATCACTTACAGTAACCCCTTCGATGAACCTGCCTATCATACCGGCAACATCATCGTCGAGTATCGCCTGAATAGGATGAGCCGTCATTTCGCCATAAAGAGCACTGTGCATCGAAATAAGATTGGAGCCGGTCAGGGCACTAACCAGGGCATTAAGTGCCTTCTCATACCCAGTTTGGAAATCTGCTTTCTTTGAGCTTACCGGGCCGCCGCTGGAATCCCGCCTCGGGATTCCATAGTGCCGCGCCATCTGGTTCTCTACCGCCTTAACTAAGGAGCATCCTATCCGACCGAAGCCCGGGGCTCCCGAACGCATATTCTGCGGATAGGTGTCGCTGGCAATATGCACCCTGGTTCCCGGCTTCAGGAGCTGTATCAGTACCAAGAGTGATAGCAGCTCAGCCAGGTTAACCACCACTGTCCCGGCAACCGTCGCTGGTCCGGTGGCGCCGAGCGCTGTTCCCTGCAAGAGATACATCGGCCAGTCAGTCTCCAGGGCACGGTAGGTAGCCCTAAGCTGGTCGTCATACCAGGTCAAGGGGGCTGAACCATACGCTGAAAGAACCGCCTCACCCCCGACTGCCCTCACCATCCTGATATGAAACTGGTCGGCATCACTGGCATTACCATTGATTAGAACCTTGGTCGAGTTTCTTATCTTGATGGCAATCCCCTCCAGAAGACGCATAACCGGGGGGACACCCTCGAACCCGTAATAAGGATAAGGACCAATCGCATGCATATTGGGCAGGGCATCAAAAACTGTTATCAGGTCGCTGTATTCCTGCCTCGTTGGGTCTCTCGGTTCCCAGGTATCCAGGTCAATCGTCTGCATGCCGGGGAAATTGCGGAAATAGACGGTATCGCCGCCAAATATTATGTCGTCCTTAGGGTCTCTGGCTTTAACCCGATGGCTGCTCGGGGTGCGGCGGATAGCTTCCTCGACCAGATATTCCGGGAAACGCACCCTCTTCTCTTCGTGGTCAACCCGGCAGCCGTGCTTTTCCAAGTCGTTTAACGCCCGCTCGCTTTCAAACCTCACTCCACACTCGCTAAGCGTATCAAGGACAGCCTTATGAATGGCAGTAACCTGCTCCTCAGATAACACATTCAATGGGGGGAATTTTCGCGTAAATCCCTTCAGCATTCTTGACGCCTCTACTTCCCGAGTAACTTCCTGGCTAGGGTCACCGCGCCGGGGGCAGTGGGGTCATAGCCATCGGCTCCAATACTCTCGGCAAAATCAGCCGTTATGGCACCTCCACCCACCATGACCTTCACCCTATTCCGGATACCCCTTTCCTTGAGGGCTTCAATGACCTTCCGCTGCTCCGGAGCAGTCATGGTTAAGAGCGCCGACATTGCAATGATATCCGCTTTAAATCTATCCACCGCCTCGAGGAACTCCTCAGCCCTAACATTAACTCCAAGGTCATGCGTCTCAAACCCACCAGCAGTAAGCAGGGTACATACCATAGCCTTGCCTATGTCATGGATATCTCCAAAAACCGTCCCGACGACGACAATACCCAGCGAGTCCCGCTTCGCCCCGACTCTATTAAGCTCCTCCTCTACAACAGGCATTGCCGCCTGCATGGCATCGGCCGCCCCGACCAGATCAGGAAGCCAGAGCTCCCCCCTACCGAAGCGGTCACCGACCTGCCTGATAGCTTCGGTCAGCACCTCAAGCGTCTTGACGGGCTCTATCTTTTCCGCCACTGCTTTCCTGGCCCAGCTAGCCGCAGCCTCGGAATCATACTCAATAACTGCCTGCTTTAACTTTTCCATGACCTCAGCTACCATAATTAAGCCCTCCTTCTATACGCCAGGTTACTTTTAATCCCGGCTAGTAACGGACATTCCAGCTTGCCTAGCTTAAAACAAAGGGCGAAGAATTGTCAATCTCTGATAGCGTTGACACCTTAAAGATGGCCGTATTACAATCACACGCCGAGAGGATTTCAGCTAAAGGGAGGCAGATAGAACGATTCATATCGGGACTTCCGGCTGGCATTACGAGCACTGGGTCGGTCCCTTCTACCCGCCCAGTATTTCTAAAAGAGACTTCCTTAGCTACTATGCCGGGCACTTCCACACCGTGGAAATCAATAACTCGTTCTACCGGCTGCCGGAGAAGAAGACCTTCGAGCAGTGGCATGATGCCGCGCCGGAAGGGTTCATCTTCGCCGTTAAGGCAAGCCGTTTTATCACCCATATGAAGAAACTCAAGAACCCAGAAGCGACCCTGGCCGCCTTTATAGAACGGATAGCTGGTCTTCGGGGTAAGCTAGGTCCCATCCTTTTCCAGCTTCCACCCTACTGGCACCAGGACCTTGAGCGCCTGAAGTTCTTCCTCTCGGCTCTACCGAAAGGTTACCGCTATGCATTTGAGTTCCGCGACCCCTCTTGGTTCCACCCTGAGGTGTACGAGGCTCTATCCAAGCATGGAGCCGCCTTCTGCCTGTACGAACTAGCCGGGCTTCTGTCGCCCAGAGTGCTCACCACCGACTTTGCCTATATACGGCTGCACGGACCCGGTGATGCCTACAGCGGCTGCTACCCAACCGAGACTCTCGCCGAATGGGCAGCCACCTTTTCGGGCTGGGCCGAAGAAGGCAGGGACACTTACTGCTATTTCGACAACGACGAATTAGGTTACGCTGCCCAGAACGCTGCCGAACTACAGGCACTGGTTACCCAAAAGGAACGGCTAAAATAAAGAGTTGATAGGGGCTTTTTAAGAATAGCCTTCATTTACCAGATTACACTCCATCTCACCCGATACTTTCGTATCACCCCCGCATATTACGATTGAGCGATTGACGTCCTGCACCCATAAGCTAAACTTAATTTGGGGAAAATAGTCATGGGAAAGAACGGTGCCAGAGATGGTAATTTCATTGAGCTGGGTGGCTGGGAGATAAGGAAGGTTAGGGATGGGCTGGATGAGACTCAGGTAGCCTCTCTCATCAACGAGTTCATCAGCCAGCGGGACGAGCTCACCCGGCGTACCGAACACCTGTCGTCGCTTACCAGGCTTGCCGAGAGAACGGTTACCGAGGCTGACAAACTGGCCGAGGAAATGAAGGCTGAGGCCACCGAGCAGGCCAAAGCTGAGGCGGCCAGCATCATAACTCAAGCCACCGCCAAGGCCCAACAGATAGAGGCCGAGGCCAAAAGCATAAAGCTCGAGCTGAGAGATTCCATGCAGGAATTATTCGGTCAACTTCTTTCGAGACTTGAGAACCTGAAGCAGCAGGTAGAGGAACTGCAGGCAGAATCGGAGCGCAGGTTATACCAACCCGAAAATAAGGTCAACCCGGTAGCTGCGAAGGTTGAGGTAAGGTTGGCTGATTCCCAGGAAGCAACCCCGAGCGTAAGCCCCCGAATAGCTGAGGGGCCAACGGAGAAGACCCCGGTATCCCGTGACCAAGCCATGCCTGTTGATGAGGAAAAGCTTGATTTGGAGCTGGAAATCATGCCCCCGCTGGACATAATGAAAATAATGGACATCGTGACCTACCTTGATAATCTACCTGAGGTGGAAAATACCGAACTCATACCTAATACCGAGCGGCCGTCAATCGTGGTTTCGCTACGGGAGCCCATCGATCTGATGGGCATGCTGAAAACACTTCCCGAGATAGCTCGCGTTGAAGAAGGCAGAGCCAAGACTACCAGCGAGGGCAACCTCCCCAAGCTGCAGATAAGCCTCTCGGGAGAATCGGTAACCCAGAGAGCCAAATAAAGAATCAGCACCCAGACAGCACCCTACTCTTCCCTTTCCTACCGCCACTGGTATCCCCTCAGCCGACTAACGCTGGTAAGTACCCTAAGCTCCCTGAGCGAGGATGTGCCTTGGTATCACGTTCAGAATTCGCTTCCTGGATGCGCCTGTTTTTGAGGGCTGCTAATAGCTGCCTAATATCGTATCAAAAACTATCGATATCTGGAGCCAGTAGGACTGCCAGCTTGACAGTCCATAAGCTGGGGTCTTACCATAACCACAGCGGTCTATTTTACACAGAATCTACAGAGTTTTTATGAATATCATCGTTTCTGGTTCGCTGGCTTACGACCGGATTATGGACTTCCCAGGGAATTTCTCTGACCATATCCTGCCTCAAAAGGTCCACGTTTTGAATGTTTCCTTCACCGTCAACAGTATGGTAGAGAAACTGGGGGGCACCGCCGGTAACATTGCCTACGCCCTCACCTTACTGCACGAAAAGCCAATGGTCCTAGCCACAGTGGGCCGCGATTACCACAGATATTTCGAATGGCTTGAGAAAAATCACATAGCCCGCGATGGTATCAGGATGATTGAAGAAGAGCTCACCGCCAGCGCCTATATCACCACCGACCGAGCCGATAACCAGATTACCGGCTTTTACCCCGGGGCTATGAGATACCCGTCAAATTTTAGCTTCGATAAGCTGAATCCTAAAGAAAGCCTGGCAATTATTGCCGCTGGGAATCTCGAGGATATGACGAACTACTCCCTTGCCTGCAAGTCACTGGGCATCGACTATATCTTTGACCCCGGGCAATCCCTGCCAATGTGGCAGACGCAGGACCTCATTCAGTCTATTGAAGGCTCAAAGATACTGATCTCCAACGACTATGAACTGGAGCTGATTACCAGTATTACGGGGCTGAACAGGAAGGAGCTACTCAAGAAGACCGAAATTGTCATAACCACTCTGGGAGAAATGGGCTCACGGCTCATAACACCGCAGGGTGAGATAGCCATTCCCGCCGCCAAACCCAAGGTGGTTGCCGACCCAACCGGCGCTGGTGACGCCTATAGAGCCGGTTTGGCCAAAGGCCTGATTCAGGGTAAAAGCATCAAGCAGTGCGCCATCATGGGGAGTGTCTGTGCTTCCTTCGCCGTCGAGTGCTACGGCACTCAGGAATACCACTTCAGCCTCGATGAATTTAAAGAGAGGCTCGATACATACCCCGGTCACAGCTGAGTGTTCAGCTCAGCATCCTTCTTAACCAGAGATTCCCGTTAATTCCCCTGATACCCCCTCCGCAAACCAGAGACACAGCCATCTATCTCTGATACAGTCTGCCCAAGAGAGGCAGCTCTCCAGAGTATTTACCAGCGCTGTCTTGTCATGCTCTCGATGAGGTGCACTCACATCCGTCTTATTAGCATTTGACTGAGACTAACCACTAT
>CAZHRO010000001.1:8346-18572 GCA_964535045.1 uncultured Dehalococcoidales bacterium
TAGTGCTGTATAAAGTAGATGGCACCGATGATGATAAGGTAGATACCAATGAGATAGGCAAGCACCTGTGGCTTAACGAGTACAATAATTCCAAAGACGATAGCAATTATGGCAATAACGAGTTCCGGTATGGCAAACGGCATAGTTATTTCTCCTTTCTGGCTTCAGCGCTTATCTAATTATAATATGCCGTGTCAATGGGGTGGGACAGGAAGGATAGAAGCTTGCCTATACTCACCTACTAACGCAAATCCAGATAGCTTCAGGTAACCACCGTGGTGATTTTATGTCAAGTGTTTTATCCAAGCAAAACCGCTCTACCCGGAGTACTGACAAAGAAAGTATTAGCCAGATCGGGTTCTCCTCAATCGTAGACACCCCAGGTAGCAATATGTTAATCTGGGTAAGGGGTTCTTTAAGAAACATGGTTGACTGGAAGGTAACAGCCACCACCATTTACTGTGATGCGGTGGATGATGAGGTAACCCTACTGGTCTATCGAGACCTTTCAACAAGCTGCACGGGCTACAAAAAGTACAGCCAGCCGACCAAGAAAATAAGCAGCCTGCTACGGAAGAAAAGCAAACGGTTGGAACGTCAGCTTGAATGCGAGGGGCCAGAATGCCGCCGCGTAGTCCAGTATAAAGAAAAGCTAGCTACCGAGGAAAAGCTTAAAGGACACTAAAAACGGAGTGGCTACACCCGTCCGGGAAAGTAAGCGTTGTCTGAGGTAAAGAATAAGCCCAAAGTAAAGATAAGGATTGAGAACCTTTCGCTCTCCTTTGGCGGCGTTACGGCACTTAGTAACGTCAGTCTCGACATCAATGACTCTGAGATTTTAGCGGTCATCGGCCCCAATGGTGCCGGTAAGACCTGCCTCTTAAACTGTATTAATGGCTTCTACAAGCCGCAGAGAGGTGAGATATATTACGAAGGTCAGAGGCTCACCCGAATCCGTCCGGATAGAGCAGCCCAGCTCGGTCTGGCTAGAACCTTCCAGAATATCGAGCTGTTTACCGGGCTGAGCACCCTGGACAATATTATGGCGGCCCGGCATGCCCTTATGAAGCAGAACTTCCTGAGCAGTGCACTCTATTTCGGCTGGGCTCAGCGGGAAGAAATCAGACACCGCAAGACGGCGGAGGACATCATCGATTTCCTGGAGATAGCCTCGATTAGAAGGCAGATAGTCGGTACCCTACCCTACGGGATGCGTAAAAGGGTTGAACTGGGTAGAGCCCTGGCTCTGGAGCCGAAGGTTCTGCTCCTCGATGAGCCGATGGCAGGGATGAATCTAGAGGAGAAGGAAGACATTGCCCGGTTTATCATTGATATCTTTGAGGGGCAGGGAGATACCTACCCGGAAACACCGGTGCTCAGGGACGGAGTTAGCTGTATTGTACTTGTCGAGCATGACATGGGAGTAGTCATGGACCTGGCCGACCGGATTGTGGTTCTCGACTTCGGGCAGAAGATTGCCGAGGGCACTCCAGAAGAGATTAAAGACAGCCCGAAGGTCATTTCAGCCTATCTGGGACAGCAGGCATAGTTTCTGGCTTAGCTGTCCTGTCCGGCTACAGCCACCGCTTCCGCCTCTTATAGTGTTTTACCTCTCGATAGCTTTTCCTTATGCCCGCAGCCGATAGCCCCAGGTAGAACTCCCTCACATCCTCGTTATGCTTAAGAAACTCAGCGCTACCATCAAGCACGATGCGACCATTCTCCATAACATACCCGTAATGAGCAATGCTGAGGGCAACCCTGACATTCTGCTCTACAAGAAGGATCGAGGTTTTGTATTCGCTACTGAACCGTCGAATAATATCATATATTTCCTCGACCAGCATCGGGGCTAGGCCCAGCGACGGTTCGTCTAACAGCAGAAGCCTCGGGCTAGACATAATAGCCCGGCCGACGACCAGCATCTGCTGCTCGCCGCCAGAAAGATAGCCCGCGGTATTACGTCTAAGCTCCTTGAGTCGCGGGAAGTATTGATAAACCATGTCAAGGTCTTCTCTGACGGCACGACGGTCCTGACGCTGATAAGCCCCAACCATCAGGTTTTCCTCAACACTGAGGTGTTCAAAGACCCGGCGTCCCTCCAGCGCCTGAATAATACCCAGCTTAGCTATCTCCTCAGCACTCTTGTTATCAATTCTTCTGCCGTTCCACTCAACGCTGCCATCAGTTACCTCTCCTTCTTCGGCACGGAGTAATCCTGATATTGCCTTAAGAGTGGTACTTTTACCGGCACCATTGGCACCGAGCAGAGCCACAATCGAACCATCCCCAACACTCAGAGAGACGCCATGAAGTACCCGTATCACCTTAAGATAGGCAACCTCAACGTTATTCAGCTTAAGCATACCCAACCCTCATTTAACAGGGAGCCCCCGTGGTAGGCGGGAGCTCCCTCTCCGACAGTTACTGACCAAACCACTCAAAGTCTTCGTACTTGATAAGCGGGGCTTCCACCCAGCCACTTATCGGTACGAGTTCCCCGCTTTGAATCTGAAAAACTCTGACCGATTTAGACAGCCGATTGTCACCCGGGGTATAGCTTACCGGGCCGTGCAGGCCGCCGACATCGAAGTTGTTTAGCTTCTTGAAACCGTATTCTTCCACTGCTTGTGGGGTCAGATTATCAACACCCACATTTTCGATAGCCAGCCTCAGAATCTCAGCTACGATTAGGCCTTCTGCCCACGAAGTGATGTAGTCCATGTTGCCATAGTCGTCGGGGTGATACTCTTGACAGTACTCGGTCATCTTAGCCATCGCCGGCACATCGTCGCCCCAGTTAACGGTCGGGTAGACACCATAAACGCCTTCGGCATCCGCCCCTGCCAGCTCAACCAGAACGCTGGTAAAGCTGGCGTGGCCACAGCCAATGGTGATACCGGGATACATCCCCAGCTGCGCTGCATTCTGGATAATGATGGAGGTGGGCTGTGGGGTGCTGGATATATAAAGAACATCAGGATTCAGGGCCTTAATCCGTGTCAGGCTCTCCATCTCGGAGATGGTGGTTGCGGTATGTTCCTCATCAGCCACAATTTCAATCCCCAGCTCATCAGCCAAGGCCCGAGCAGCATCGCGGGCACCCGAACCGGTGGGATTGTTGAGCAGATGCAGGGCCATCCGGGGTCTCCCTTCACCCTGCCAGATATTCTCCAGATAATAGGTAGCGAAGGCCGCCCAGTCATCACCGTAGTCCGGCATCTGCCCATAGATATGCTGCGGCGGGTGGGTGCATATCGGAGAGCTAAAGACGGCAAAGCCGGGGAACCCGGCCCGATTGGCAACCTCCATGGAGGCTCCCATCATCTTGGAAGAGTTAGTGGTAAAGAGCAAGCAGCCCTTATCTATCAGCTCATTGACAATGGTAACCGCTTTAGCGGCATCATATTCGTTGTCGCGCCAGACTACCTCAATCTGGTGTCCGGCGACGCCGCCCAGCTCCTCATTAATATACTTCATACAGTCCAGCTTGGCATCACCCATCGGGCGTCCCTTCTCAGCGGCGGCTCCGGTATAGCAGATGCTGAAGCCCACCTTCGGGCCTGAAGGTGCCGGTGCCGGGCCGGCACCGGTGCAACCACTACCCAGCGGGGCTATTATGGCTATCATTAATGCCAGGGATATAGCTAAAGCTACCTTTAACGGTCTCGTATAGCGCATTTAGCATTCCTCCTTTGTTAGGTTTAGTTACCGGTCTTTCGACAGATGTTACATTACTCCCTCCTCTTTTGCATGATTAGCACTAGAAAGGCCAGAGCCGATAGGAAGCTCTAAGTAGCGCCCAGCGGTGAGCTAGCCCCCGAGGCTCTAATATCAGAAATAGGATAATGGCCAGGCCAAATACCATCGGCCCGATGCCGGTGGTAAATCCGGCCGGCAATGTCGGCTGGGTACTCTCTATTACTGGCGAGAGGAGGGTTATCCCCTGTTGTATCAGCCGGATAAAGAGAACACCAAAAATGGGCCCAACAACAGTGCCCAGACCACCGATGATTATCATACCAATATAAAGTATCGAGTCCATCATGGTGAAATTCTCGGCATTAAGATAGCCAGTCCAGTGGGCAAGCAGCGAACCGGCGATTCCCGCAAAAAAACAACCAACAAAGAAAGCGATAAGCTTGTATTTAAAGGGGTTAATCCCCATCACCTGGGCGGCGAGGTCATTATCTCTAATGGCAACAAAGGCTCTACCAGGGCGAGTCCTGGTCAGGTTCTTGGTCAGAAAAACTACTATTAATACAACTACCATAATCAGGTAGAACTGACTGGCCTGGCTGACGAAGGCGCTACCACCGATTGACGCTGGTGGTACACTCATACCGGTAAAGCCCCCGGTGACGCTGGCCCAGTGATTTATAATCCAGATAATGATAAACTGGGCGGCAATCGTGCTGATTGCCAGATAAAAACCCTTGACACGCAGGGAGGGAACGCCGAAAACCATCCCCACCAGCCCGGCACTGAATCCAGCGGAGATTAGCCCCACCAGGAAGGGGAGTTCAAATCGGTTGGTTAGTATCGCTGAGGTATAGGCACCAACGGCAATGAAGCCAGCATGCCCAATAGAGAGCTGGCCACAGTAACCGGTCAGGATGTTTAATCCGGTCGCGGCGATTATGGTGATACCGATGAGATTGGCCACCCCTAACCAGTAATTCCCCCAGTAGAGGGGACCGGTGAATAGAAAGGCCAGGAGCACAGCAAACCATACCCAGTGGGTCCTGGTGCGGAAGATGGCTGTGTCCTGGGCATAGGTATAACTGCGGATACCGGTTGGTAGGTCCAATTTTTATATCCTCTCTACCCGACGTTCCCCAAACAGGCCGTGGGGTCTGATAAACATGACCACAATAATGATGATAAACGGAATAACTTCCCTCACGCCCGGCCAGGTTAAGGGAGTCAGATAGCCGCCGCCGAGGTTCTCGGCAAGCCCGATGATGGGACCAGCAACAATAGCCCCGAGGAAAGAATCAAGTCCACCGAGAATCACCACCGAAAAGGCCTTGAGGCCGGTTTCAACCAGACCAAAGGTAATGCCACCGATGCTCGACATGAGAATACCGCCCACCGCCGCCAGCGCGCAGGCGAACATCCACGACCGTGAGAAGATTCTGGCTACCGGAATACCACAGGCCTGGACAGCCATCTGGTCATCAGCCACCGCCCTCATGGCAATGCCCATCCGGTGCCGCTTAAAGAAAAGGGTCAACAGGATAAAGAGGGTTAGGGAGATTACGGCAGCCCAGAGGTATTCTTGAGCGACGACGGCAGTCCCAATATGGATAGGTTCCTCAGGGAAAAGGCGTGGTAGTGCGGCGACACTCTTGGGCCAGATGAAGCTTACCGCACCCTCAATAAAGAAGGCTACTCCCAGAGTAATGGTGATTAAAGATAGGATTGGTTGCCCAATGAGGGGGCGCAGGACAAGCTTCTCAATCACCCAGCCCATACCCAAGGCGAAGAGAATAACCAGAATAAAGCCAAGCCAGAAGGGGAAGCCGACCTCAACCAGCATCCCGTAGGTAAACCATGAGAAAACCAACACCAGCTGCCCCAGCGCCAGGTTGGCAACGCCGCTCGATTTCCAGATCAGGACAAAGCCCAGAGCAATCAGGGCATAAACCATACCTACGGTGACGCCAGTAATTGCAAATTGACTAAGCTCTGTCATTCTCCGTAAACCTGTCGGCTAAACTCCTTATCTTAATTACCATAGTTACCATACCCTTCCGACCATCTCGATAGGTTACCGGCATCTTGGCTTCTATTTCCTTACCCCCGCTGTAGATAGTATCGATTAGCTCTCGATACCGCTCCTCAATGAACGCCCTCCGTAATTTTCTGGTTCGGGTAAGCTCAGCTTCATCAGGGTCAAACTCTTTGTGCAGCAGGACAAATTTCTTCACTCTGGCTGGCTCAGGGAGACAGCTATTTACCCGAGCCAAGTCCTGCCACACCAGTTCCGCCACTTCGTCCCTCTGGGATAGCTCAGCAAAGGTGGTATAGGTCAAGCGGCTGTGTTCTGCCCACTTAGCTAACATGGCAAAATCTACATTAATTAGGGCAGAGACAAAATCCCTGTCCTTACCGCCAATGACCATAACATTCTTGATATAGGTACTGAACCTTAGCTGGCTCTCAATGTACTGTGGTGCATACTGAACTCCAGAGCTTAGCTCCCCCATATGCTCCAACCGCTCTAAATATATCAGATGTCCATCCCAAACGATATTAACGGCATCACAAGTACGGCACCAGCCATCCACCAATGTAGCCGCCGTTCTTAGGGGGTCTCGGTAATACCCGCTAAACACTGAGTCGCTCCTGACCAGAAGCTCCCCACTATCAGTTACCCTGACCTCGGTGCCAAGGGCGGGACGCCCCACACTCTCCAGGTTGATTTCTCCCCGGCTGTGAGAAGAAATGAACCCAGCCTCAGTGCTGACATAGTTCTGTCTGAGCTCAATGCCAATGGCGTGAATCAGCCGGAAAGTATCAGGACTGAGCACAGAACCACCAGTGACCGCAACCTTAACCCGGCTCAATCCCAGGCGCTCCTTAAGGGGCTTAAACAGAACCAGATAGCCAACCCGATGAACAAATCGTGAGAGGAGACTCAGTTGACTACCCTGTAGGTCAGCATCACTAATCTTATGACCTACGGGGAGGAAAAGGTTATAGATAAATCGTCTGAAGGAAGAGGCATAGATAATCTTTGCCCGAATGTTGCTGACTAGACTTTCCCACTGCCGGGGACCGTAGGTCGCCAGGGTGGGACCGACCTCTCGAGTATCTTCAGCAATGGTCTCCGGTTTCTCAGGGAAGTTCAGCCGGGCACCGGTCAGTAGATGCGGAATGGTAACCATGAAGCTATCCCCTACCCAGGCTGCCGGGAAGCTGGACATCAAATCGTCGTTCTCATTTAGAGGGTAGCGACTGATAAACCTCCGCGCGCTGCTTATCAGGGAATTATGAGTGAGGACAGCACCCTTCGGCAGGTCAGTAGTCCCCGCGGTGTAGTAAATAAAGGCAATATCATCCCCCTTCTGCGCGGTCACTTCCTGCTCAAATCGGCCGGGGGCTTCCTCTGCGCACAGCTTACCCAGCCTCATCACTTCGGTAAAGCCAGCAAGGATGGCATCGTCATAATTCTTCAAGCCCTTGGGGTTCCAGTAGATTACCTTCTTCAGTGCCGGTAGCTCATCCTTGACTTCTAAGAATTTGTCGGTCTGCTCCTGGTCATTAACGATTGCGAATCTGGCGCCGGAATGGGCCGCGATATATTTCACCTCGGACGGCGTAGAATCAACGTATATCCCGGTGGCAATACCTCCCGCTGCCTGAACAGCAAACTCTCCCCAAAACCACTCCGGTTCGTTATCACCGATGATACAAACCACATCCCCCGGTCTAAGACCCAGGCTTACCAGCCCCAGCGAGAAGTGTTTTACTATCTCATAGTAGTCCTGCCAGCTATATCTCTGCCAGATACCAAACCTTTTCTGACATGCTGCCACTCGGCGGGGCCACCTCTGGCGGTTACGCAAGATAAGTTTAGGAATCGTATCGCAGTTCTCGGCTGTCACCATATTAACCCCTTGGGCTAATCCTCAAGCAGAACAGGAATGCCGCAGTCGGGTAACAAAAAAACCTCCGGCTTGGGGAGGTATTTCGTTATCAAGGACATGCTATAAGATTTCTATTTCTCTAGATGCTCCATACCATACCCCAAGCGCACCTCAAATGCGCCCGGTAAAGACGAATTTGGTGATTCTCCGCTGTCTCTTAATGGTAGTGAGCATACCCCTGGGCTCTTAATTTAATGCCTAAAGGGTATCATACCGAAGCAGAACTGTCAATGACCGTTAGTGCTAACTTATAACGTTAGCTTCAGGGCTTAGCCCTTATCACCAGCCGCGAAATCATGCCCGCTACCCTGATTTAGCTACCGGTATGGTGGTACCGGTAGCCCGGGCAATAAGCTTTCCCTCCTGATTGGTCACCGTTATCTCAGAGATACCAACCCGCCGCCCACTCCTTATGACATGACCCTCGGCAATAAGTTCGTCACCACTCTTAGCCCCAGCTACAAAATGGATGTTGAACTGAGAGGCCACACTGGGATAGGCTAGAGAATTGGAGGCATAGGCAAACGCCTGGTCGGCTACTGCCATAATCATACCCCCGAAGATTACCCCATGGAAGTTCTGGTGCTCCGGCTTTAGCTTCATGGCTATCTTGGCATAGCCCGGGGTAAACTTTAGCAGCCGCATCTCTAGGAAAGAGGCAATCGGCTCACCTTCCGCCTTGGCCCTCAGTTCAGCTATATTTTGAGATGTCTCTCCCGTATTCTCTAACATCTTACCGGTAATCCTCCTGCTTGGGAAAGTTTCACTGTATTGCAATGATTAACACAGGTTAAATTTCTGAGCTGTCTGGCGGAAGCCGTCCAGGGAACCCTCCAGCGTCCGGTCGTCAACACAGTAAGCAATTCGGAAATACCCCGGGGCACCGAAGCCCCGACCGGGCACCGTCAGCACCAGACACTGCTGTAGTTCCCTGACGAAGGCAACGTCGTCCGCTATTGGTGATCTGGGAAACAGGTAGAAAGCACCCTGAGGCCTTATCAACGAATAGCCCATCCCACGGAGATACTCATAGAGAAAATCTCTCTTCCTTTGATATTCCGCAATGGATACCGTCACTGACTGCAGGCGGCTCACAATGCGCTGCATCAGGGCCGGGGCATTAACAAACCCCAGCGTCCGATTGCAGTAGACCAGCCCGGCCACCAGCTCCCCGCGCTGGTGGCAACCAGGGTGGACAGCAATGTAGCCAATGCGTTCCCCGGGTAGTGCCAGATCCTTGGAATGGGAGGTAATAACCAGACTCTGCTCATAATGAGGCCAGATATGAGGATATTCCAGACCGTCATAGATAATTCGGCGGTAGGCCTCATCACTGATAAGGAAAATCTGCGTCCCGTATTGGGCCGCCTTTCTGCTGAGCAAATCACCGAGCTCGTGGATAAAGCCTTCACGATAAACGACCCCGGCAGGGTTATTGGGTGAGTTTATGATTACTGCCCTGGTTTTGGCACCGATGGCATCTTCAAGCACGTCGAGACGCGGTGTGAACCGCTCGTCAGTAGCCAGAGCCTTGGTTATACCACCGTGATTTTCGACATAGTTAACATACTCGGGGAAATAGGGAGCAAATATGATGACCTCATCACCCCGGTTCAGTATCGTCTTCAGCACCACGTTCAGGGCACCAGCCGCACCGCAGGTCATTACAATATCGTTCTTGCTGAAGCTGATGCCGGTCTCCATCGAGAGCTGGTCTGCTACCGCCGCCCTCACTTCATCGTAGCCAGCGTTGGGCATATACCGATGCATGCCCGGTAGCGGGCTGTCCGTCAGCCGCCTCAGTTCATCGTAGAACTCTGGCGGTGGGTCTGTCAGCGGGTTACCGAGAGAAAGGTCGAAGACACGCTCTTCTCCATACCTTTTCTTAAGCTCGGCTCCCTCCTCGAACATCCTCCGTATCCACGACCCCTGCTTTAGCCCCTGTCGCACCCTTTTGGAGATAGACACGTCGCATTTCCTTTCTGCCCTGACTGAAGGCAGTGATATTAAGCTTCTGAACCCCCGCTGGCACGTGCCGGGTAACAATATCCTGCCAGACTCTAATCTTGAGCGGCAAAAATAGGGAGGCACAACCCAGCAGAAACACATTAAGTGCTCTCACATTGCCCAGCTCTTTCACCTGTTCCGTACCATTGATGAAATAGATGCGCTCGGTACGCCGTCTCAAAATATTAATAACCGCTTCATCGCTGGGGTAGCTTTCATCGCCCAGATTGACCGACAGGGGATGGAGGGCGTGATTATTTACAATGGCTGCCGCCCCAGAATGAAGATAGCGACTCCATCTCGCCGCTTCCAGCTTCTCGAAGGCAATCATTATGTCAACTTCACCCGCCTTAATTAGGGGTGAGCAGACCTGATGGCCGAGGCGCACGTGGCTGACAACGCTGCCCCCCCGCTGCGCCATGCCCAGGGTATCTGCCTTCTTGACATCATAGCCCGCAGCTAAGGCTACCTCACCGATTATATTACTGGCCAGGATAACCCCTTGACCACCAACACCGGTAACAAGAATATCGAATTTCTTCACGACGGTTCCCGTTGCCTTTT
>CAZHRO010000002.1:0-15842 GCA_964535045.1 uncultured Dehalococcoidales bacterium
CCTTATGGTACAGGCAGGTACTGGGTGATTTTTATCTGGAAATACAACGACATCCTATTGCTGAGCTGGAGCAGGTAAATCAGGTTCTAATCACTATGAGCCGTGAGCTGGGTATTCCCCTGGTCGCTAGCAACGATGTTCATTATATCAATCGAGAGGATGCTGAAGCTCACGACCTCTTACTGTGTATCGGAAGGAATACCTCGATTCACGACGAGAAAAGGTTTAGGATGCCCGGGGACTTTTTCTATCTCAGGAGCCCTGAGGAGATGGCAGAGCTTTATCGCGATATTCCAGAAGCGCTGGAGAGCACCGAACACATTGCCGATATGTGCAATCTGGAGCTCGATTTCGAGCGCTTGTATCTCCCTGAGATAGACCTGCCCCCGGGTAAAACTGCCGACCAGTTCCTGGCTGACCTTTGCTATCAGGGCCTGCCTCAGCGTTATCCCCAGCCGAAACCGGAGATAACGGAGCGGCTTGACTATGAGCTCGAGGTAATAAAAAAGACCCAGTTTGCCAACTACTTCCTGGTTGTCTGGGACATCATTTCGTTCACCAAGCGACAGAATATTCTGTTTGGGGTTAGGGGTAGTGCTGCCGCCAGCATCGTTCTTTATTGTCTGGGTATCACCGGGATTGACCCGATTGAACATAAGCTGGTCTTTGAGCGTTTTCTCAATGTGGAACGCAAGGAGATGCCCGATATCGATCTGGATTTTGAGGATGAGCGTCGTGATGAGGTTATTAGCTATGTATCCCAAAAATATGGCCAGGACCACGTAGCTCAGATCATTACCTTTGGCACCCTGGGGGCGAGGGCAGCGATTAGGGATGTGGGTCGGGCTTTAGGCATGTCCTACGGTGATGTTGACCGGGTCGCCCGGCTGGTCCCCTTTGCCCCGGGCATGAGCCTGTCTCGAGCTCTTGATGAGAATAGCGAGCTCAGGAGTATCTACCGGGAGGATGACATAATTCGCAGGCTGGTTGATTCGGCTCGAAGGGTGGAGGGGATTGCCCGCCACGCCAGCACCCATGCTGCCGGTGTGGTTATCTCTAAGGAGCCGCTTACTAAATACGTTCCTCTGCAGAGGGTGAGCAAGGGCAGTACTCAGGAAGCGGTTATGACTCAGTTCAGCATGGACGACATTGCCCGCATCGGACTGCTCAAAATGGATTTTCTGGGCCTGGCCAACCTCACTATTCTGGGGAAAGCAAAAGAGATTATTGCTCAGCAGTGCGGAGTCGAGATTAACCTGGCTAACCTCCCGATGGATGATGATAAAACCTTTGCTCTCCTTTCTTCAGGGGAAACTGCGGGTGTATTCCAGTTAGAGGGGGCCGGCATGCGCCGCTACATCAAGGAGCTTAAACCAACTACCTTCAGTGATATTGCGGCCATGGTGGCTCTGTACAGGCCGGGGCCTATGGAGCATATCCCCACCTTCATCAAAGCCAAGCACGGCCTGGAGCCAATCCGTTACCCTCACCCCAAACTGGCCAGTATTCTCGAAGAAACCTACGGGGTAATCGTCTACCAGGACCAGGTGCTGTTTATCGTGCGTGCCTTTGCCGGTTATAGCCTGGGGGAAGCTGATATCTTCCGTAAAGCAATGGGTAAGAAAATCGCACAGGTTATGAAGAAGGAAAGGCGTAACTTTATCAGTCGGGCCAAGAAAAATGGCTTTCCGGCTGAAGTTGCGGAAGAGGTCTTTAACCTTATTGAGCCCTTCGCTGGCTATGCCTTTAACAAGGCGCATAGCGTGAGCTACGCTCTGATTGCCTACGAGACCGCCTATCTCAAGGCAAACTACCCGACGGAGTATATGACCGCTTTTCTGATTACCAATGCCGGGCAGGCGGATAAAGTAGCCAGCGCGGTTAGAGAGTGTCGCCGTCTGGGCATCCCGATTTTACCCCCGGATATAAATCGCAGTCAGGCAAATTTTTCCATAGAAACGGATGGTAACAAGACACCAGCCATCCGTTTCGGGTTAACCGCTGTCAAGAATGTGGGGCCTGGCGCGGTGGAGCCCATTATCGCTGAGCGTAACAAAGGGGGTGAATATAGATCCGTTGAGGATTTGTGCCGGCGTGCCGACTTGAGCGGGGTGAACCGGCGGACGCTGGAAAGCTTGATTAAGGCGGGGGCTCTGGACTGTCTCGGTAGTCGGGGAGGTTTGCTACAGAACGTAGCCGGTATCCTGTCCTTAGCCCAGCGGGAGCAGCGTCTGCGGGATACCGGACAGGCTACCATGTTTGACCTGTGGGGTGAGGAGGTGCCGGTGCCTATGCCTGGCCTTGACCTTGAGCCGACTGACATACCAGCTAGGGAGAAGCTAGCCTGGGAGAAGGAACTGCTGGGAGTGTATATCTCGGAGCATCCCTTCAGTTCACTGGCCAGCAAGGGGACAGCTCTCAATCTCAATATTACATTATGCGGTCAGATTGATACCGAGCTAGCAGGACAGAAGGTGGTGGTGGCAGGAATTATAGTCTCGGTTCGCTATTTGTTTACCAGAGACGGGCGAGCGTTTGCCGGTGCCGTCCTTGAGGACCTTGATGGTAGAATCGAGGTCATGGTCTGGCCGCAGGTCTATGCCGAGACAAAAGACCTGTGGCAGGAAGGGAATATACTGCTGGTTGAAGGTAAGGTGAAAGTGAGTGACGACCAGGTGCAGCTAAGCTGTGACTCGGTTCGCGACTATCAGGTGGAGCTGGTCTCGGGTACAGATGCAGTGCCTTCTCAGCCCAGCGCAGAGCCGGTGAGAGCTGAAGAGCCTTCGGTAGCGGGTCATCGGCTGGTAATAAGCCTTGCCCAGAGCCGGGATAAAGCTAGTGATGTTGCCCGCCTGCAGAAGGTAATTGATGTTCTGAAGGAGTTTCCTGGTTCGGACGAGGTCAACCTCCGGGTGAGCAATGAGTCAAAGGTTACCTACCTTAAGCTAACTAACCTGACTGTCAGCTACTGTCCGGTACTTCATGAGAGGCTGGTAGAGCTGGTAAGCGAGGAAGGGGTGAGAGTGGAGCAGATTAGTGGAAATTGAGAGTATTCACAGGGAGTTTTAAGAATGGCTTCAGAGGATACCTTATCAGGACATAGAAGGAGACTGCGAGAGCGGTTCATCAAGGGGGGGCTGGCCGGCTTCCACGACTATGAGATTGTTGAGTTGCTGCTCAGTCTGGGAACACCGCGCCGGGACTGTAAGCCGCTGGCCAAGGAAGCGGTCAGGAAATTCAAAACCCTGAGGGGTGTTCTGGAAGCTTCTTCAGAAGAGCTGCAGGAGATAAAGGGAATCGGTCCCCAAAACGCCATTTGCCTTAAGCTCGTACAAGAGGTGGCCCGGAAGTTTCTCAAAGAAAAGATTGTTGCTAAGCCGATTTATACCTCCTCGCAGGAGATTTTTGATTATCTCTACCATTCGATGCGAGACCTTAAGAAGGAGACCTTTAAGGTTATCTATCTTAACAGCCAGAACCAGATTATTGATATTACTGACCTCTTTGAGGGCACGGTTAACCTGAGCGTCATCCATCCCCGTGAGGTTATCGAGGGTGCCCTGAGGCACAATGCGGTCTCCCTGATTTTTGTCCATAACCACCCCTCCGGCAACCCCGCTCCCAGTCGGAACGATAAGGCGGTTACCCGAGAGCTGGTCTCGGCCGGCAGCATCATGCAGCTTAAGGTCCTGGATCACATCATCATCGGCGATAACACCTACTTTAGCTTTGCCGGTGAGGGGCTGATTGAGAGATACGAGCTGGACTTCTTGAGCTTGAAAGCCAGAGGTGCTTCTCAAGCCAGACGGAGACCAAGTAGAGCTAAACTATCTGACCCCTAAGCGCTACCAGCCTTTATAACACAAACTAATGTTTAAGGGTTACGGCGGAGGCTTCCAGATTAAGAAGACGCCTTTTCATCTCTAATCCACCGCCAAAGCCACCGAGCCGGCCGTCAGCCTTGACTACCCGGTGGCAGGGGATGATAATCGGCAGCGGGTTTTTGCTTAAAGCCTGTCCTGCTCCTCGGGAAGCTCCCGGTTTCCCAATCTGTTCGGCTACCCACTTATAGCTTCTGGTATTGCCATAAGGGATAAGCCTGGTTACCGCCCAGACCCGGCGCTGAAAGGGGCTGGCTTCTTCGAGGTCCAGCTTATCCGGGAAGCCTACTATGCCACCGCCGAAGTAGATTCGCAGGCGCTTGATTAAGTCATCAAACAGACTGGGTGACCGCGCGGCATGTTTTATTTGCTCGCCCAATAAGCGGTGTGCCTCCTTCGCTGCGGGTTGGGGTAGGGTGATTCGTAGCAGTCCCTTCGCCGAGCCTAAAATCCCCACCCAACCCATTCTGGTATTAAAGGTTATATATTCCAGTCTCCCCATCATTTGACTTCAGGATAAATTAGGCTTATCCTACTCGGGTTCAATGAGACCGTAGTTATTGTCCTTGCGGAGATAAAGCAGGCTTATTTTCTCAGTCTCAGCGTTAAAGAAGAGGAAAAAATTATGACCTAAAACCTCCATCTGGTCGATGGCTTCATCCACCGGCATGGGTTTCAGGCTGAACCGCTTAGTCCTGACTACTTTGCCTGAGGTGGCTACGGGCTCTCCTTCAGCCTCGGCTCTTTGCTGGATAGCCTTCTTGCCTTTTCGGTGCCGCCTCTTGTCATAAAGCTTCCCCTTATGGTGCTCTATCCGCCGGGCCATGACGGCAGCTACTCTGTCAATGGCGGTAAACAGGTCAGCCCCTCTTTCCTCGCTGTGAAGTACGGTGCCGTTGCTGTCGGCGGTTACCTGAACGACAAAATGCTGCTCCGGGGACTTCGTCTTTTCTTGAAATACCTCCACCTTGGCTTCGGCAATACTGGGCAGGTAGTGGCTGAGCTTACCTAGCTTGCGCTCGATATAGCGATGTACCTCTGGCGATAGCTCCGTATTCTTACTGCTTATCTGTAACTGCATTTATTCTCGCTCCTCGCTTGATTTGGCTAGACTTCTCTGGCCAGGGTCAGGCCCCAAACTGAGCTGGCCCCGTCGGCTTTCAGTGCTGCCGCACAGGCATCCAGGGTGGCTCCGGAGGTAGCAACGTCATCTATAAGTAGTACCTGCTTGCCCTTTAGTCGGTGGTCACGGCAGCTAAAAGCACCCGAGACGTTGCTCCTTCTTTCCTCTACAGTCTTGCTTCTGGTCTGGGGTAGGGCATGCCGCCGGCGAATAAGGCAGTTATCTACCACCGGTAGATAGGTAAACCTGCTCATTTCCTGAGCCAGAAGGCGGGACTGGTTATAGCCACGTTCCCTTAATCGTTTTTCATGTATTGGGACTGGCACCAGAACCTCCCCCGGCAGGGGGGCGTTAAGGTAATGGTCGCTGAGTAGCCTGGCCAGCGGCTCACTTAGGGCTCTCAAGTTCCTGTATTTGAGCTGGTGAATAGCCTCACGGATTATCCCCTCAAACCGAAATGGGGCGCGGATGCCATCTATGGCGGCTCGCCAGTTCAGGCAGCTGGGACAAAGTGTACCGCCAGGTTGTGGTTTACCACATCGGGGACAAACCGGAGATTTTACCCGTGGTAGTAGTTGGTAGCAGGAGTGGCAGATGAAGTCCCCCTCCCGACCGCAGCCGATACACCACCTGGGGAATAGAAAATCCAGCGCTACCCTCTTGAACCTACCTGTCTGAGGAAGCACACTTACCACTAAGGTATCCACCTATCCGAAATTCGGAGGCTGTATCGTTGCGTGGCTAGTGGGAGCGGCTGCCGTGGAGACTCCCACTCATGATGGGCTCGTTAATATAGATATCCCCATTCCTGATTTTCAGGTTGAAACCGCAATCAGGATTGGTGCAGACCCAGGCTTTGTAGTGAATGGCTGCCCCTTGACTGCCAAAGTCAGAGAGGGGTACCAGGTCTCCAGTGTTACACTTAAGGCACTTGGGGAAACTATTTTCCATGAAATTCCACCTCCCAGCCAGTTTGAATCGTTTACAGTATACACTAGGTTGCTGGCGGTTGACAAGAGCTATGCCCTATTCTCTCTTAAGTTTAACCAAGCCGATACGGCTGTAGATAGCTCCTGCTCTCGTTAGCTGGCTCTTCATAAGGCTGATAGTGGCCACTTCGATGCTGCCGTTCTCAAATTTGGTGCTCGCTATCAGCTTACCGACCCTCTGGCGCTCGTCCGGTGCCGCCCGGTTGTTGAGGCGGGCCAGGGTCAGATGGGGGGTGAAGGGTCGTGATTCAGGGGTAAAACCGAGCGGAGCCAGATTGGAATCAAGTCGCTTCTGCAGCTCCCTGAGTTTGTCCACGTCCCCGTTTATGCCTACCCAGACTACCTGAACCCGCTTCGGATTAGGGAAAACCCCCATCTCTTTTGCCCTCAGGTGGAAGGGTGTTATCCCCAGTGCCGACTTCTCCATCGCCCTGATTACGGCGGCGACTGCGTCGCTGGTGATATTACCCAGGAACTTTAGCGTCAGGTGAATGCTATCGGGACTAACCCACTTAACCCGGGGCGGCTCGCCTCTTCTCAGCTCGGTCTCAAGCTGGTTCAGCTTTCGCTTTAATTCGTCAGGTAATTCAACGGCGATGAAGGAACGGATTCGTTCCATAGTCTAAGCCTTATCCTGCCTATCTTTGATACCCAGTAGACTCCGGGCGTTACCCGAGAGAATCAGGTCCTTGGTGCCTTGGGGCAGATTGAGGGAATTTAGCTCCGCCAGGAGTCGTCCCGGGGCGATAACTGGCCAGTCGCTGCCGAATAAAATCCGGTCGCCGCCCACAAGCTGAACAGCCTGGTGATATATCTGGGGACTGTATAAGAATGGTGAGGCGGCAGTGTCGAAGTAGACGTTCGTTAGCGCCCTTTTTACCTCGGGCATCAGGGCATAAAAGGGAAGGCCGCCGCCCCAGTGAGCGCAGACTATGGTCACGTCGGGCAAGCTGGTAATCAGGGAATAGAGGATACCCGGCGTAACGGCTCCCTTCCCCGGATAATTATGACCTACTGGCTCGGAGGCATGAGTGAGAAGAATCAACCGGTGCTCTTTTAATGTCTCCGCCAAGGATTCTGTTGCCTGACTGTCGCTCAGGTCCAGTAGCTGCATGTCCGGTCTGAGTTCACCGATTCCCTTTATTCCGCCACTGACACAGCGTTCGATTTCAGCTACGGAGGCTTCAATCGCTTGAGGCTGGATGGCACCGAAGCCGACCAGCCGGTTGGGATAGCGGGCTATTGACTCTAAAATGTAGTCATTGGTCTCAACACAGAGCTCGTGAGTGGTCCAGCCAATATTGGTGATGACCGAGATATCAACCTCCTCTTTGTCCATATTGGCCACAAGTTCATCAGCCGTGGCCAGCCTGGCATTTTTCTGGCTGTACAGTAGGGCAAAGCAGGGGTCGGCATCAATGTACCGGTCGCGGTTTTGCTTTATCCGAGGTGAGAACACATGAGTGTGAAAGTCAATAATCACGGAGTAAAATCCTCACGGAGGCTTAAATGGTGGTGTCGGCTTACTCGGATGGCGGCTCTTCGGCTGGTGCTTCAGCTTCGGTGGGCACTTCTTCTACTTCGGCCTCAGCAACCTCTTCGACTAGCTTTGAAACCGCTTTTTCGCTGATTTTCGCTATCAGTTCGTCGGGGTCGTTGTTGACGGTGATATCCGTGCCGAGATTCAGGTCTTTAACATAGATTGCCTGATCCACCTCTTCTAAGGAACTGAGGTCAACGGTTATTTCGTGGGGCAGCTTCTCCGGCAGGCACTCGATACTTAAGCTGGAGAGGGGGTGCACTAACAGACGCTGCTTGAGCTTAAGGGCCGGGGCTTCCCCAGCTAATACAATAGGGATATCTGCCTTTATCTTCTCAGTCCTTCTCACCTGATAGAAGTCGACATGAAAAAGCCGCTTGCCGAGCACGTCCCTTTGAATTTCCCGGATAAGTACTTTTCTGGGGCGCTTTTCGGTATCGATTTCGAGGTTAAGCAGTGTGGTCGTGCCGGCCTGAGCTATTACGCGCTGAAGCTCGGCAGTGTTGCACTGCAGGGCCAGGGACCTGAGCTTGTGTCCGAAGAGATGGGTTGGAGTTATACCCTGACGGCGCAGGAATCTGGTCTTCTTACCCAATACGTCTCTGGTGCTGGCTTTTAGTGTGAGACCCTCCATTTATTACCTCCTTCTCTCTTTTCTATTTAAGCAGAGATTGACTCTGGAAATCAACCTGTAGGGTACTTGGCAGGTGCCTGAGCTCTGGTTACTGTTTCCCAGGGGAGTGGTGATGGCACTCTATTTAGCAGTGCCGAGACTGCAAAATGAACCTCGTTTTGCTGTTGAGGTCAATTCTTAGTCGTGAGGGTACTGTCAGGCTGGCGTTTGAATACCTTTCCGTTCTTAAGCGAGTCTTCGAAATCCTGTCTTAACCGGGGGTAGAGTATCGCCCCCTTGAAATTCCGGGGGATTGGCGCCAGGCGCAGATAGTCGGGTCGGCTACTTTTAGAAACCATCCTGGCTGCCTTTTCTAAGAAGGTAGTTTCAAGCTCGGGGGCAATATAGCCTGCTTCCGGGCTGAGTTCAATGGTTACGCAGCAGCTGTCTTCGTGTTCACTCTCCAATCTGAGACCGACCACCGCTAGCTGAAACTGCGCGGGCGCAAGCTGAAAGTTCTCCGTGAGGAATTTACTGAGCTCAGCCGCTATCTGGGCATAAGCGTAATTAGCGCCTCCGCGGATAAGAAGCTCGGAGTCCCGCGACATCCAGTAGTAATCGAGCTTATTGTCAGCCTTGTTTCTGAGGGTGAACACAATGTCTCTAAGACCGTGGTACCACCCTTCCCGGAAGACGGCTCCGGTGGCTTCAGGGTTGCCAACATAACCCCTCATGATATTTGCCCCCTGGGTGAGCAGGTATCCCGGCTCGCCGATTTCACACTGACGCATATAGTCACTGCTCTGGGGGTCGATAGACTTTACTACTTTGACCCGGTTAAAAGGGAAGTGCTCCCGCCCGATGTAATAACCGATCGCCTCCTCACCCCGATAGTGGTGTGACCACCCCGCCCGGAATGTCTCGAGGAGGACATCATGTGGCATGGTGGTGGGGATTGCCATAACCTCAAGGCAGGTCTCTGTGGAGCCGAAACGGACGTGTGGTAACCGACTGCTGAATTTAAGGATGTTCCGGACTGTTTTGGGACCGACCGGAGCTGACCCAATCAGGATATCGGTTTGGCCCAGTGCCTCCTTAATGCTCGCCTCTTCAGCTGGCAGTCGTGACTCTGAAGCCAGGGTCTCCAGAAAATCAAAGTGGCGGGAGACCAGGGAAGTAACCAGCAGGCCGCGCCTGTTAGCGGCGGCTTCGACCAGTATTTTCCAGTAGGGGGTGGTGTAACGTTCCACCAGGTATATTACCGCGCCTCTCCGCCGCAGCCCCCAGTCTGACAGGACGGTTGAGTTAACATGGTGCAAAGGGTTAACTAATAGTAAATCCAAAGCCGTGTCGGGAGACAGGCCGAAGTAGTCCTCGAAGATGAGCCGGCTGGCTAGAAAGTTCCGGTGGGAAAGGCTGGCACCCCGGGGTTTAGCCGTGGTGCCTGAAGTGAAGATGATGATGCGTTCATCTTCCCAGTCAATTGGTGGAGAAGCCGGTCGCCTGGCTGGTTTGCGATATTCAATCTTTTCGGCTTCGAGGTATGCTACGTTAGCTAGCTGGGGTTTGAGTCCCTTGATTCTAGAAGTAAGGCTACTTTCATAGATAAGTATTTTTGCCCCGGTTACGGCGGTCTTATAGCAGATACGTTCGTTATCGTCTGCCTGCCAGTTGATGGTGACCGGCACGCATCCTACCAAGACCGCCGCCAGCCTGAAAACCAGGTCGTACAGGCTGTTAGCCGCAAAGAAATGAACTACCCGGCTGCCCCTGGAAATTCCGAGCTGGCTGAGATAGGCTGCTGCCGAGCAGGCCAGGTCCCAGAACTCGCCCCTGGTTAGACTCCGTTTGTTAATATGACCCTCCTTGAAGGTGTAGTAGTGCAGGAAAGGAAGGTCTGTCTCGTCAAAGGCAGCCCGGTATTCTTCGAGGGGGGAGGCGAAGGGGATTAAAGAGGTAATTGGCTTTCCCGTGGTTAAGCTGTACAGTTCCGTTCTGTCGGTAGCGGTATCTTTGCTCACTGTCCCTTTCCTGAAGAGCTATTGTGCAAAAAGAGTTTTTAAACTGGCCTGCAGTCCTTGATGATACGACTACCGAAACTAACTGTCAACTTTAGCACTATCTGTGAAAAACACCGGCTCGTAAATATAATCACCGGGGGCGAGTCGCATTGCGGTAAAAGGTTCCGGGCAGTCACCTGAATAAAGAGCGGAAGACGGCCTGGAATGCCAGCTAAAGAAATCTACTCTTGGCTGCCGAAAGACCGCATTGCCAGAAGGACCATGACCAACCCGAAGGCTGCCAGAACGCCCGCGTTATCCCAGGGTGACATGGTGTGCCCGAACAGGTTGAGTTCAAAGGTAGCGCCTGGCATTTCCCTCAGTGCTACCTGGCGGATAATGGCAATTCCGTAGGTAGCTGGATTTATCTTGGCGACGATGCTCATCCCGAGGGGCCCTTCTTCGACGGGAGAGAAGACCCCGGATAGAAAGACCATGGGGAACGTTAGCATCGGCATTATTGCCTGAAACGCTTCGATGGTTCGGATGCGGGTCGCCAGCAGGATACCGAAGGAGCCCATGGCGATGGCTAAGAGAAACATGGAAGGTAGGAGCAGGGCTACCGTTCCCGGAGACAGGTAAACCCCGATTAAGGGAGCAAATGACAGGATTATTGCCCCCTGTATTACAGCTATGGTGGCGGCGCCCAGTGTCTTCCCGGCGGCTACCGAGGCACGGCTGATTGGGGCCACCAGAACCTCTTTCAGGAAGCCAAATTCCCGGTCCCAGACTACCGACACGCCGGACATAAAAGAGGTTATGAGCACGGTCATGCCGATGATGCCCGGGAAGATGAACTGCGCAAAATTGACCCCGGGACCCAGGTTACCCATCCGACTACTGAGACCGCTGCCGAAAACAAACAGGAACAGGAGAGGTAGGACGATAGCTCCGATCAGGCGCATTTTGTCGTGCCAGAAGCGGAGCATATCGCGATACCAGATAATGTAAACACCGCGCAGGTTATTCATTGTCTCGTCCTAGTGCCGCATACGCCGGCCGTGCTGTCTAACCATGGCTTTGAATACGTCGTTAGTCCCCTCCTCCCTTATTTCCCGACCGGTGAGCTTGAGAAAGACGTCATCGAGGCTCGGATGGCGCAGGCTGACACTGAGTATCTCGGTCTTAAACTCCTTGATGAAATGGGGCAGAAATTCCTCACCCCTGGCTACCTCAAAGATGAGCTCGTTGTTATCATGCCTTGCCTCAATTTGGTAGCGGTGCCTGATTTCCTTAGCAGCCCGGTCGTTATCGTCGGTGATCACGGCGATAATATCCTTGCTGACAATATCTTTGAGTCGCTCCGGGGTGTCTATGGCGACGATTTTCCCATAGTCTATGATGGCAATGCGGCTGGCGTTTTCCGCCTCGTCCATATAGTGGGTGGTCAGGAAGATAGTGGTACCTTCACGCTTCCGTAGCTCGAGGATGTATTCCCACAGGCGGTTGCGGGTTTGCGGGTCCAGTCCTATAGTAGGCTCATCGAGGAAGAGCACCTTGGGGTAGTGGAGCAGTCCCCGGGCCAGCTCGAGACGGCGTTTCATACCTCCAGAGTAGGTCCGCACGATGTTGTTGCGCTTATCCCAGAGATCCGTCATCCTGAGGACCTGCTCAATCCGCTGCTGACGGACTTTGGAGGGCACGTTATATACCAGGGCATGAAAGTACAGGTTCTGTAAGCCGCTGAGGCGCTCATCCAGGCTGGGGTCCTGAAAAACAAGCCCAATCGACTGCCGTACCTGGCTCCGCTGGCGTACGACATCAAAGCCATTAACGGTGGCTTTGCCCGAGGTCGGTTTAGTCAGAGTACACAGGATGTTAATGGTGGTGGTCTTTCCGGCTCCGTTGGGACCGAGAAAACCGAAGATTTCTCCTGGGGCTACCTGAAGACTGATGTTGTCAACCGCCACCAGCTCACCAAATCTCTTGGTCAGATTCTCGATAGTGATAATGTAATCATTCATCCTGGCTCAATATCTCTCTCGTAACAAAACAGAGGAGTAGCTACCTGACGAAAACTATTGTGGTCAATGTTATGTCTCAACCGTACGAGGTTTTCCCTGCCGGAGTAGATTAGACCGCGCTAGCTTAATTATTATAACATCTCAGCATGGGCAGTTGGCAAGCGGTAGTCCCGAGGGGCTTTGTGCTGAAGGTAGGGTATTTGATATAACCAAGGCTATGGCGTATCATGTTAGACGTGGTCAAAGTCGGAGGTTAGCAGCGATGTATAAGAAGATGCTCGTTCCGTTAGACGGTTCCGAACTATCCGAGGTAGTTTTTCCCTATGCTAAGGAGCTGGCGGGGAGGTTGGGTCTGGATGTAATCCTGCTCCACGTCCATAGCCCGGGTGAGGGCGAAACACTTCCCCTGCACCGGACCTATATTGAGCATAAAGCTGAGGTTGTAAGGTGCCAGTCGGAAGAAGTGCGGGGAAAGGTGGGTGGCGGGGTGGGGGGTAAGACCCCCAGGGTTCGGGGGGAACTTGCCGCAGGCTACCCGGCTGAGGAGATACTGCGTTATGCTGAGGAGAACGAGATTGACCTGATTCTCATGGCGACCCACGGTCGTTCTGGAATCAGGCGCTGGGTTATGGGCAGCGTTGCCGATAAGGTCCTCCAGGCCTCTAAAGTTCCTGTCTGGCTGGTTCGGGCCGGGGTTCCTGAAGGCATTGTCTATGATAAGTGGCCCAGAAGAACGATACTGGTTCCGCTTGATGGTTCCGAGCTGGCGGAAGCAGTTCTTCCTCACGTTGAGGCCTTGGCAAAACAGCGGGGTGCCGAACTGCTGGACGTAGTGCTACTCCGGGTGTGTGAACCGATAGCAGCACTGGGCTACTATCCGCCTAGTGCCCGCTTTGAAACCACCACCGGTGCCGTTCATGTAATGCCGCAGGATTATGCCCGTGGCGAAGCGGCAAGACAGAGGATTATCGCTGAGCAATACCTGGCTGAATTAGGGAAGCGGCTTGAGGGGGCCGGTCTTAAGGTAGGGTCAGAGGTGCATACGGGCGACCCTGCGGCCGAGATTATCAACTATGCCAGGAACAATCCCTTCAATCTTATCATCATGGCAACCCATGCTCGCTCTGGGTTAAGCCGGTGGGCCTACGGCAGTGTGGCAGCCAAGGTTTTGCAGGGTGTTACCAGCCCGATATTTCTGGTGAGAACTCGGGAACTCGAATCAACTCAAACCCCGGCAAAATAGTATTAACTGGCGGCTATGAAAGCAGCATTGTTGGAATCTACTATCCTGCACAATCTTCCGGTGATTTTAGACCCCTGGATTTTGCACTCGTCTTTTGCCTGGTATAGTATGAGGTAGAAAGGGGGGGTAGACATGGTTGGTGAAAGCAGCGTGGTATATCCTGCGCAATATGAGACTGAGGTACTCCTGAAGGATGGCTCGCGGATGAGATTGAGGCCGATCAAGAGGGATGACATCGAGAACTGGCTTGCCTTTGTCTCCCGACTCAGCGACCGAACCAAGTACCTGCGGTTCCATTATGTGCCCAAGCTGGGTCGGGAGGATGCCATTCGGTACTGCACTGTTGATTACAGGGATGCCTTTGCCTTTGTCGCTGAGGTACTCAGAGAAAAACGTGAGGATATCATAGCTATCGGGCGTTACTACCGGCTGCCGAACAAGACCACAGCTGAGGTAGCCTTTGTCATTGAAGACCCCTATCAGGGGAAGGGTATCGGCACTAAGCTTATGGAGTGGCTGGCTAACGTCGCCAGAGATAATGGCATCACGGCTTTCGAAGCCAGCGTATTAGCCGAAAACGAAGAGATGATGACTGTTTTTCGAGACTATGGCTTTCACATCGAAAGTCACCTTGAAGAGGGTGAATATCACGTTAGCTTCCCCATTGCTCGCACCGGAAGAGTGGTGAAGAAAGAGGAAGAAAGGGAACTTATCTCCACCCTGGCTTCACTCCGCTCTATCCTATCGCCGCGCTCAGTAGCCGTAATTGGGGCTTCCCGAAAACCAGGCACCATCGGACAGCTTATCTTTGAGTGCATCATGGAGAGTGGATTTTCCGGCGTTGTCTATCCGGTAAATCCCAATGCCGACGCCGTGAGGTCAGTAAAGGCCTATGCTTCAATACTGGATATTCCTGACGATGTCGACCTGGCAGTCATTGTTGTCCCGGCCCGTCTGGTGAATAGTGTCGTCGATGAGTGCGGGCGTAAGGGCGTTCACTCGGTGGTTGTCATCTCGGATGGATTCAGGGAAACGGGAAAAGAAGGAGCAGCTCGAGAAGAGGAACTGCGCTACATTACCCTCGGCCACGGTATGCGGCTGGTGGGTCCGAACTGTATGGGTTTGATAAACACTGACCCCAAAGTGAGCCTGAATGCTAGCTTCTCACCCTATTATCCCCCGCACGGGAACATCGCTTTCCTCTCCCAGAGCGGGGCTATGGGGCTGGCTATCCTGGACTACGTAAGCAAGATAGACATGGGTATCTCTAGCTTTTTGAGTGTTGGCAATCGCGCCGATATCTCATCCAATGACCTTCTGCAGTATTGGGAGCAAGACCCGGCAACCAGGGTTATCCTGCTCTATCTGGAGTCATTCGGCAATCCTCGTAAGTTTGCTCGTATCGCCCGGAGAGTATCAGCTACCAAGCCAATAGTGGCCGTTAAGAGCGGCACGACGGCTGCGGGCTCGCGTGCGGCTTCATCGCATACCGGGGCGCTGGCTACCTCGGAGGTAGCCTCTGACGCCCTTTTTCACCAGGCAGGAATTATAAAGGTGGATACCATGGCCGGACTTTTCGATGTTGCCTCGCTGCTTTCCGCTCAGGCTGTGCCTAGAGGCAGGAGAGTTGCCATACTGACCAATGGGGGTGGTCCTGGGGTGCTGGCGGCTGATGCCTGCGAGAATAACGGTCTGATTCTTCCCCAGTTTTCAAAAGAGACGCAGGGTAGGCTGGCTGCGATTATCAGGCGTCTTGACTCATTTAATAATCCCCTTGATGTTACGGCGGGTGCCACCCAGGAGGAGTTTACCGGGGTGTTAAAGGTGCTTGCCCGCGACAGGAGCTTTGATGCGGTTATTGTGCTCACTATCCCGCCGACCACCGTTCCTGTAGAAGTGATGGAGAAGGCTATCAAAGAGGCAGCGCCGGCTTTCAGTCAGAGCGATAAGCCGCTTCTGGCCTGTCTTATGGGTAGAGAGGGCGGCAGCCGGAAGCTAGTCGCTGGTGGTATTAACATACCTTGCTATGATTTCCCCGAGGATGCTGTCTCAGCGCTGGCTAGGGCGGCCAAATATGGAGAGTGGCTGAGGCAACCCAAGGGGAGAATCCCGAGGATTAAGGGTATTAAGCGGCAGAGAGCACGAAGAATAATCGACTCAGCACTGATGCGTACCACTCAGAGGCCTCTGTGGCTTTCAGCAGAGGAGATCGAGGAGCTGCTTGGTTGTTACGGTATCCGAATTGCGGAGACGATACTGGCCGATACGGCCGACAAAGCAGCCGCCGCGGCCAGGAAGATAGGTTTCCCGGTCGTTGTCAAGCTTGCCTCAGCCACTATTTCTCACAAGAGTGACGTGGGGGGTGTGATACTCGACCTCACCTCAGAAAGCGAGGTAAAAGGGGCTTTTGATACTATTAGAGCCAATCT
>CAZHRO010000002.1:15852-18150 GCA_964535045.1 uncultured Dehalococcoidales bacterium
AATCTGGTCAGGGTCGAGCGTGAGAGTGAGATGCAGGGGGTTACCGTACACCGTATGGTGAGGGGAGGCATTGAGACTATCGTCGGGGTTACTCAGGACCCGTTATTCGGCCCGCTTATGATGTTTGGCCTCGGTGGAATATATGCTGAGCTGCTGAACGACGTGGCCTTTAGGCTGCATCCACTCACCGATTTAGATGCCAGGGAGCTGATAAGCTCAATCAAGATGGCCAGGCTATTCCACGGCTTCCGGGGGGCACCGGTTAGCGATATTGAGGCCCTGGAAAACCTTCTGCTCAGGCTCTCGGCTCTGGTTGAAGACATTCCCCAGATTTCAGAGCTGGACTTTAACCCGGTGAAGGTGATGCCGCAGGGGGAGGGTTACTGGATAGTAGATGCCAGAATCCTGCTGAGATAGCGGCAGCATCTAGTAATCGGTGGTAGAGAAGCATTACTGGCACTGCGTGATGTTCTCGACCGGCCCATTAAGAGGACGGAGAGAGCAGAAAGAGCTCCGCACCAAAAAAGAATCAAAGTCGAGGTTCAGTAGATTCCGCTCTCCGGTTCGTTATGGCTTAAATTACACTAAACATGAAGTGGCGAGAAGGCTCATGCTTCTATAACCCTGGCTTTGGCTAGAGCCTCCTGTGCCGTATATCCCCGGCGACGATACCGGGCTATCTGGTAAGAGCGTCGGTAGTATGGAAAGAGGATATACTTGAACAATCTTATTAATCTCATCTTCATTTTGCCCCGCCTTATTTGACTACTGCCATTTGTCTCCAGTGTAATTCCTTATTTTCTAAATGCTACTCTTGCTACTCTCTAACCTATCTATGGTTAATATAGCACTTAAATATGAATATTTCGTTAAGATTTGAAAAGTCGGCCACTTTCAAAGAGGCATCAATAGCACTCTAGGGGGGCGTCTTAAGCCTAAAAAGCCTGCTTTTCATACGTCCATCTCTTAGTAGTACTATCGTGGTATCAGGTATTTGGATAATTGGTTCTTTTAGGGGATTGTTAGTTTGGTCCGGATAAGTTAGTCTGAATAATGATTGGTTATGTGTGGGTAGTTTAAGGGAAGGAAGAGAAGAATTATTCACCGCAAGTCTGGGGTTATGGGTAGCTTGCGGTAAACTCGGAACTGAAGAAAAGGAGGAATACCGGAATGCCACTTTGGGTTGGTATCGGAGTAGTTATTGCCCTTTTAGTAGTATTGTTTGTGCTTAGAAAGCGGCGGGCGGCTGGGTCCAAATAGAGGTACACTCACCTGCCTCCACGGAGGCTCAAGAGTCTGCGTGGGTAGCGGGATGCTTAGATTCCGTCGGCTGCCTTCACATCCAGTAGATTGTTTATGGCCGGATGCGTGAACTCCTTATCTTGCGTCAGCCTGAGCACGTCCTTGGCATGTTCCTCCGCCATCTGGCGAGCGTAATCGTAGCTGCACCCCAGAGCATCCAGGGTTATTTTGCCGACATAGCTTGGGGGTGGGGTAGGGAGATCTTGTTTAAGTTCTATATCCGCTTCAGCCAGTCTCCTTATACGCTCTACTCGTTCCATCAGGCCCTTGGCATTGGCGACCGCCAGCTTATTAAGGGTGCTCAGGGCAAGATGCCACCCGGCACTCTCTGGCTCCAAAGTTAGAGCTTTGCGGAGGGCACTTTCCGCATCCTTGGCCCTGCCCGACTGCATATATGCCAGACCCAGATGTCCCCATCCCGGAGCAAAATCCGGGTACTTCTTCACCGCACGCTCCATAATCTGGCTCACCTGCTCAGGGTGGCTTTCTACCTCATCCCAGGCATTTATCAGTTTAGCCAGCTCACGCATTGACGGCTGCATTTTCTTTCTTCTCAGCATTGATCCGTTTCCAGATTTTTTCTTTTCACAGGGTTTGTTTATGTTCCCCGGTTGCTGTCGTAATACTAGTGCTAAGCTGATGAGTTGTCAATACCCCGGGCATCGACGGTTTCTTTGGGGAGATAGGCCGCGGGGGATAAAACCGCGACCGAAATTCTGGGGTGGAAATATTTAGATGCTTCTTACAGGGTAACGAGCTATCTACAATTTACCCAGCTCGTCGAGCAGCTTTATCACTCGCAGTGACTCAGCAATGCCGGTTGTGCCGCTCATGGCCACCTCGACTGATATGGTTTCCAGAATTTCATCTTTAGTGGCGCCGGCATCTAGTGCGTGTTTGGTCTGCGCCAGGATACAGTTAGTGCAGCCGGCATGGAGGGCTATCCCCAGGGCTATCAGTCGCTTGACTTTTCTGCTGAGGGCACCGTCCTTATAA
>CAZHRO010000003.1:0-16868 GCA_964535045.1 uncultured Dehalococcoidales bacterium
CTAGAGTGGCCGGGGTTAGAGAGGTCATTCTGGCAACCTCGCCGAGGGCTGGAGGCAGGGTTCCGCCAGCAACTTTGGTAGCCAGCGACATTGCCGGCGTTAAGCGGGTTTTCGGTGTTGGTGGGGCGCAGGCCATCGCGGCCCTGGCCTTTGGTACTCAGTCTATTCCCCGGGTGGACAAGGTCTGCGGGCCGGGTAATATCTTTGTTGTTCTGGCTAAGAAGATGGTTTATGGTGTGGTTGATATTGACGGGCTTCAGGGACCCAGCGAAGTGCTGATTATCGCTGATGGAGTTGCTAACCCGGAGTACTGTGCTGCCGACCTTATCGCTCAGGCGGAGCACGACCCGCTTGCCTCAGCGATTCTGGTAACCACGTCGCGGCATCTGGCCGATGAGATTAACCATGAGGTTGAACGACAGCTGGGAAGCTTACCTGATAACACTACTGCCGTCGAGTCTTTGAAAGATAAAGGCAGGATAGCAGTCGTAGCCAGTGTAGAGGAGGCTATCGCTCTGGCTAATCTTTATGCCCCCGAGCACCTTTGCCTGTTTGTGGATAAAGCGGCGGCCTATGTTGACCAAATTTCTAATGCGGGCTGCATATTTGTCGGCGGTGAATCTACCGTGGTCCTGGGGGATTATGTAGCGGGACCGAGTCATGTCCTGCCCACTGGGGGCACGGCCCGTTATAGCTCCCCGCTAAATGTGACCGACTTCATTAAGTTCATAAATCTGGTTAATCTGGATACGTCTGATTTGCGGGAGCTGGGACAGGCGACGGTGACTATCGCTCGGGCTGAGGGGTTTGAGGCTCACGCCCGGGCGATGGAAAAGCGCCTGTAGGTCTATAAGCGAGGCTAGAGTTTTAAGATGTTAACCGAGGGCGAGCTGACGAGATACCGGAGGCAGATAGAGATATTTGGTGAGGGGGGGCAGGCCAAACTCAAGGAGGCTAAGGTCTTTCTGGCTGGTGCCGGCGGTCTTGGTTCTTCTATCGCCACATACCTTACGGTAGCTGGGATTGGGAAACTGAGAATAGTTGATGATGATGTGGTTGCTTTGGATAACCTGAACCGGCAGATACTGCACTGGGATAGTGATATTGGCCGGAAAAAGCTCGAATCTGCCGCGGAAAAGCTGAGAGGATTAAATCCGGACGTTGAGGTGGAGATTGTCACGGAAACGATAAGCGAGGATAATGCTGGGGACCTGGTGGCTGATTTTGGTATGATTGTGGATGGTATGGATAATTTTCCGGCCAGGTATGTGTTAAATAGAAGTGCCCTGACTAAGAAGATTCCCTTCTTTCACGGTGCCGTTCACGGATTTTACGGTCAGGCAACAACCATAATCCCCGGTAAGACGGCTTGTCTCAGGTGCATATTTCCTGAAGTTCCACCGTCAGCAGCGCCTCCGGTAGTCGGGGTCACGCCGGGTATTATCGGGTGTATTCAGGCTACTGAGGTCTTGAAATACATCCTGGGTAAGGGGCATCTTCTGGAGAACAGGTTGTTGATGTGGGATGGTCTGGGCTGCCGGATGGATGAGGTGCCGCTGGAGAGTAATCCGGCGTGTCAAGATTGTGGTGGGAGAGATAGCTAGATGAAGGTAAGGGTGAAGTTCTTTGCCGCCTTTAGGGAATTTTTCGATGCTGAGGAAAGAGAGCTTGAGCTGGATGGCCGGGCCAGGGTGGGGGATTTGCTGGAAGCTCTGTGTGATTCGAAAGAGTGTCGGGAGAAGCTCTTTAACGAGTCCGGTAATCTAAGGCGTGATGTCAAGCTGCTGCGGAAGGGTGAGTGTGTTCAGTTTCTGGACGATGTTCAGGCTGAGCTCATAGATGGTGATGTTATCGTCATGTTTCCGGCAATGCTCGGCGGCTAAACAGGGTAATGTTTGGATGGGCCAGCTTTGTGATTTTTTGGCTGTCCTTTCAGGCATTCTGTAGGCCCGACGGCAGGGTGGTCTAGTGCTAGAATATGTCGGAGGCCAATAGTTTTCAGGTAGAAGGGGGTGAGAAGTTGTCGGAGGGTAGCGGCATTGAGAGATTCATAAAACCTAATCTGGTGAGTTTGGCTGGCTATAGTGCTCGCGAGTCTCCGGAAACCTTGAAGGGAGAGCTTGAAGTCCCCGCAGAAAGTGTCATCAAGCTTGATGCCAACGAGAACCCCTATGGCTGTTCACCACTGGTAAATCAGGCTCTGGCCGCCTACCCCGATCTTAATATTTATCCCGACGCCAGACAGACTGAGATGAGAAATCTACTGGCAGAATATACCGGTATCGGTGCCAGGCATATCGTGGCGGGTAGCGGTAGTGGTGACCTGATTGACCTCATGCTGCGCCTTCTTGTTGAGCCGGGAGACGAGGTGGTAGTCTGTGTGCCGACCTTTACCATGTTTCCTTTCAGTACCAGGATGTACGGTGGTAAGCTGGTTGAGGTGCCCCGAGATAAAGGTTTTGCGGTTAGTGTTCGTGCCGTAAAGGCAGCGATAAGCAAAAGAACAAAGATAATAATGGTGGACAATCCAAACAATCCTACCGGGAATCTGGCCTCCCGGAGTAGCCTTCTAGAGATAGTTGATACCGGCCTGCCGGTTATGGTGGATGAAGCCTACGTTGAATTTGCCGGAGAGACTATGGCACCTCTCGTCAGTCAGTATAATAACTTGATGGTGCTGCGCACCTTCAGTAAGTGGGCGGGGCTGGCTGGCCTCAGGGTTGGCTACGGCATCTTCCCCGAGAAGATTGCCGATTACCTGATGACAATCAAGCTTCCCTATAACGTGAATGCGGCGGCTATAGTGGCGGTGCGAGAGTCGCTAAGGGACGTCGATTACCTGATGGGTAACGTCAGAGCTATCATCACTGAGAGGGACAGGCTTTTTGCCAGGTTAAGGAAATTCGGGTTCTTAACTCCGTTTCCTTCACAGGCTAATTTTATTCTCTGTTCGGTTCGTGGTGGCCTGGCGGGTGAGCTTTGTCGGAAGCTCAAGAGAAGAGGAATAATGGTTCGCTACTTTGACACACCGCTGATGCGGGATTATATTCGCATTAGTGTTGGTAAGCCGGAGCATACCGATGCCTTAACGAGGGCACTCCGAGAGATAGAGGAGGAGATAAATGGCAAATAGAGTATCAAGCGTCAGGCGGGAAACGAAAGAGACCAGCGTTAGCTTAGAGCTTAACATTGACGGCGGTGGCCGGTGGGAGATGAACACCGGAATCAGAATGTTTGACCACCTGCTCTCGCAGCTCGCGCAGCACGGATTATTTGACATAAATGTTTCCGCCACCGGGGTTGACCAGCACCATGTGGTGGAGGATGTCGCCATCTGTTTGGGTAAGGCATTCGGCGAGGCGCTGGGGGAAAAACGGGGCATCGTCAGGATGGCTGATGTGGCAGTGCCGATGGATGACGCCCTGGCGGTGGTGGTGGTTGACTTAAGCGGGCGGGGTTACCATGTGCTGGACCTACCCTTTAATGATAACGATATGACTGGCTTTCCTACTGATCTGGTCCGCCACTTCCTTGAGGCCTTTGCGGTTGAAGGGAGGCTTAACCTGCATGCCAGAATCGCCTACGGCACCAATGACCACCACAAGGCAGAAGCCCTGTTTAAAGCCCTGGGCAGAGCCCTGGATAAGGCGACTCGAATTGATGAACGGATTAGTGAGGAACTCCCCAGCACCAAGGAGTTTCTGGAGGGGTAAAAGTTTCACTTTAGCTTCCCGCCCGTCAGCCTCTCGTAGGCCTCGCGGTATCTCCCGGTGGTAGCTTCAATGACCTCTGGTGGGAGCATGGGGGCGGGGGGCTCTTTATTCCACCCCGATGCAACCAGCCAGTCCCTGACTGGCTGCTTATCGTAGCTGGGCTGGCTTTGTCCCACCTTATAGAGCTTGGTATCCCAGAAGCGGCTTGAGTCCGGGGTGAGCAGCTCGTCAATGAGGATGAGCTTGTCGCCATCCAGTCCGAATTCCATCTTGGTATCGGCGACGATAATGCCTCTGGCTAGAGCGTACTGCCGGGCATAGCGGTAAATAGCCAGGCTCTTTTCCCTTAGCTCTTGAGCCAAGCTCTTACCTACCATCTTTTCTACCTCATTCATGGTGAGCGGCTGGTCATGCCCGGCTTCCTCTTTGGTGGTCGGGGTGAATAGCGGCTGGGGTAATTCCTGGCTTTCCTGCAGACCTGGGACTTGAGCTTCGCCCTGAACGGTGCCGTGCTGCTTATATTCTGTCCAGGCTGACCCCGACAGGTAACCGCGCACCACACATTCAATGGGGATACGCTTTGCTCTCTTGACCACCATAGACCGCCCTGCCAGATAAGTGGGGTAAGAGAATCGGCTTTCCTGGGGGAGGTAGTTATTAAGGTGACTCACGTTATCAATGACTTCTATCAGGTGATTGGGCACGATGGTTTCTGTCTTTCGAAACCAGAAGGCTGAGAGCTGGTTAAGTACCAGGCCCTTGTCTGGAATGCCGCAGGGCAGTACCGAATCAAAGGCGGAGATGCGGTCGGTAGCGATGAGGAGCAGGTAGTCATCCAGCTGGTAGGTGTCCCGCACCTTACCGCGGAAGTACAGGGGGAGGGGCAGGTCAGCATTGATTAGAATCTGGGAACTTGCGCTCATATCGTCCTCGGTGCCAGGTTAGAGGGGGCTGTGGTGCTGGCTTTTCCTTTCCATTGGGTCTCGGTTAGCCCTACCCGTTTGAAAATATCATCTATATGGCGCAGGTAATACTGCTCATTGAAAAGTTTTTCAAGCTCTTCATTAGGCAGCGTGGCGGTAACCTCTTTGTCAGCCCTGAGCAGGGTAAGGAAATACTTGTTTCTCTGCCAGGCCTTCATGGCATTTCGCTGCACCAGTTCGTAGGCCTTCTGTCGGGATAGCCCTTTATCAATAAGGGCAAGCATCACCCGCTGAGAAAAAATCAGGCCTTTGGTGAGGTCTAGGTTGCGGCGCATTCTCTTGGGGTAGACTTCCAGCCCCCTCATTACCGAGGTGAGGAGACTAAGGCAGTAATCCAGGGCAAGACAGGAGTCGGGCAGAATGATGCGCTCGGTAGAGGAGTGGCTGATATCGCGCTCGTGCCAGAGGGCGATATTTTCCATTGAAGTCAGGGCGTAGCCTCTTACTAAGCGGGCCAGGCCGCAGATGCGCTCGGAAAGCTCAGGATTTCGTTTGTGGGGCATCGCTGAGGAACCGGTCTGACCGGTTCCAAAGGGCTCGGCTACCTCGCGGACCTCGGTACGCTGCAAGGCTCTAATCTCGGTGGCGAATTTCTCCAGTGAGCCGAAGATTATGGCTAGGGTGGTAACAAACTGGGCGTGGCGGTCTCGCTGTAGAATCTGGCTTGATACCGGGGCCGGGCTAAGCCCCAGTTTGGCGCAGGCCTTCTCCTCAACCTCAGGCAGCAGCGTGGCATAGGTTCCCACCGCCCCCGAAATCTTACCGACGGCGATAGCTCTTCTGGCGGCATTAAGCCGCTGTCGCTGGCGTTTCATCTCCTCAACCCATAGTGCCAGTTTTAGTCCAAAGGATAGCGGTTCGGCGTGAATGCCGTGAGTGCGGCCAATCATAACCGTGTATTTGTGCTCGATTGCCCGCTGCGCCAGCACGGCGATGAGGTCTTTTATGTCCTGACTGAGGATTTCAGTTGCCTCCAGTAACTGAAGGCTGAGGGCAGTGTCGATAACATCGGAGGAGGTTAGACCAAGGTGAATGAAGCGCGCCTCATCACCTAAACCTTCGGCTACGGAGCCAATAAAGGCGGTCATGTCGTGGTGGGTCTCTTTGAGTATCTCCTCCATGCGCTTGTAGTTACAGCGGGCCAGCTTGATCTTGGGCACCGCTTCTCTGGGAATGACACCCAGTTCCGCCCAGGCATCACAAACGGCAATCTCCACTTCAAGCCATTTATTGAACTTATTCTCGTCTGACCAGATCCGTTTCATCTGAGGTCGGGAATAACGCTCAATCATTTGCCTTCTCCTTGCAGTTCCTTCCTGTATTTTTCGTAGGCTTTTCTTATATCATCGTGCTGCAGACCAAGAATTTCTGCCGCCAGATAAGCAGCGTTCTTGGCGCCGGTGGAGCCAATAGCCATACAGGCGACCGGGACTCCAGCCGGCATCTGAACGATGGAGTAGAGGGCATCAACCCCTTTTAGTTCACTGCTTGCCAGGGGCACGCCAATGACGGGGAGGGTAGTCCAGCTGGCGATAACCCCGGGAAGGTGGGCAGCGCCACCGGCGGCAGCGATGATAACCTCGATCCACCGTCCCCGGGCCGCCTGAGCAAACTGGCGCACCCTTTCCGGGTTGCGGTGCGCGGACAGTACCGCTGCCTCATACTCAATGCCAAGCTTATTCAATATCTCCATGGTGGGACGCATAGCTTCCATGTCCGATTTACTTCCCATAACGACCGCGACTAACGGCATATTTCACCTCACCCCCTGTGTCCCCCTCTCCTTCAAAGGAGAGGGGGAGTGATTATTTATGAGAGGGACTCCATCTCTCTAAGACTCCTCAGGTATCCTTTTTTATAAAGGCGTTCTCTTGAGTTAATCCCCGGGCAGCCTGTTTCCTCCCATAGTTAACTGTATCCCAGTTTTTGCCAGGCTGCTTCGACCAGCTGATAGTGTATAAATATGTATTCTTCAACCTGCGCGATATAAGACGCCCATTGCTGCGGGTCTGGATTCGACGGTGCTTTTACCAGTGACGGTGGCTTATCATCACTGAAGATGATGGGCCATAATTCTCTATATTGCTTCTCCTGGTCTATCCCCTCTATGGTCTGAGCCCAGATTAAAGTAATCTGCTCGTACCGGTCGGCTAACTGGTCATTAGTCATTTCGCCCTGACTTGCCTGTGTCTCCGCCTCGTCAATACTTTGCATGGCCATATCGGACAGCTGGTTCAGCGTGTACTGGTATCCCATGAGTAGTTCCTCAGTGGTCGGCTTTTCCTGACAGCCACCCACGGCGAGCGATACCAAAATCACGCTGACTATTAGTAGTGCCTTCATTTTGGCCTGCTCACAATTCTAATCACCGGAGCTACTTCGTCACTCCGATATCCTTCCGGTAGTGGCATCCCGCAAAGTTAATCCGTGTGATATTATTATAGGCCTTTTCTCTCGCCTCATTAAGAGTCTTTCCAGTAGCCACCACCGTGAGCACCCGCCCCCCGCTAGTCACCACCCGCCCGGAGTCCAGCCTGGTTCCGGCGTGAAATACCATAATATCTTCGTCCAGCGTATCCAGTCCAGTGATGGGGAAGCCGGTCTTGTAGCTACCAGGATAGCCGCCGGACGCCATCACCACGCCCACGCAGGCTTCCTCGCTCCATTCTACCTCTATCTGGTCAAGCTCACCGTTTATCACCGCCAGCATAATATCCACCAGGTCGGTCTTGAGTAAGGGCAGCATGACCTGCGTCTCCGGGTCGCCGAACCGGGCGTTAAATTCTAGCACCTTTGGTCCCTCTGGGGTAACCATTAATCCTCCGTAGAGAACACCGGTGTAGGGTCTCCCCTCTTCAGCCATTGCCTCTACGGTTGGCTTTAAGATGGTCCCGGTAACCCTCTGGTATAGTTCTGGCGTGGCAAAATAGGGAGGGCTAAAGCTACCCATGCCGCCGGTGTTGGGACCGCGGTCGCTGTCAAAAACCGGCTTATAGTCGCAGGCGGAGACCATCGGGATAACAGTTTTACCGTCGGTGAAGGCAAAAGAGCTCATCTCATTTCCCATCAGGCGTTCCTCGATAACTACCCTGTCTCCCGAAGCACCAAATGCCCTGGCTTCCATGATGTTGTAAAGGGCGTCTAGAGCCTGCGGGATGGAGTCGGCAACGGTTACCCCCTTACCCGCCGCCAGTCCATCAGCCTTAACGACAAGAGGCGGTGTCTGCTTTTGGATATACTCTTTTGCCTTGCAGTATTCAGAGAAGGTGACACCACGAGCGGCGGGGATGCCATATTTCTGCATCAGTTCCTTGGCAAATACCTTGCTCGCCTCTATCTCAGTAGCCAGTTTTGTGGGGCCGAAGACAGGTATGCCGGTGGCTTGAAAGTAATCAACGATGCCGCTGGCTAAAGGTGCCTCTGGCCCGACAACAACCAGGTCTATCTCCATTTCTTGGGCGGTTTTAGCTAGAGACTCGATATCCGTCGGCTTAATATCCAGGTTGTGGGCGGTACGGGCAGTACCGGCGTTGCCCGGAGCGGCGAAAATCTCTTTAACCTTAGGGCTCTGAGCCAGTTTCCAGACGAGGGTGTGTTCTCTGGCCCCGCCCCCAACGACCAGTATCTTCAACGCTTACTCCCCTTTGGCCTTTATTGAATGTGGTACTCTATATGCACGTCTATCTCAGCCCTGTAACTCGCTGACTTGACCGTCAATAGGTAGTCCCCGCTCTCAGGAGCGCTGAATGTGAAGCTACCTTCTGCGGCGGCGACAACCCTTCCCTTCTGAAGGTGGCCTAACTTACCATCTTCACTGCCATCCGGGGTAGGGGGGTAAGGGTTATATCCCCAGGTCTCCTCAGACGGGAGGAAAACAGACACCATTACCTTGGCGCCTTCGGCGTGGAAATCCAGGGCTAGTTCCTGCTCACGTTTAAGATAAATACTGAAGCTGTAGCTATCGTATTCGTCGGTATTTCCCGGTGTTGTATTCGTTGATAGCTGAAAATCTAGCTCTTCGTGGGCGGGTTGTGCTGGTGCCGGGGCTGGAGTGCAGGCGCTGGAAAGAAGCAGTAGCCCTGCGATGAATACGGATATCATAATTGGTATCTTGTGCATCTTATCCTCGCTTAAGTTTTGATTAACTTCCTGCTACGATGGGTGTGTCCGGCAAATACCGTATTTTAAAGGGCAGCCGAGTTTACCCTGCCTAACCCGTTACCCCTCGTTTCCGTTGCCACTCATCTAACGAGCTGTGACCTAATTTTCTGGCGATTCGGTCATAGGTTTCAATTACCAGATTTCGCTCCTCACGGGAGGCGGCTCTCAGGTCATTAAGGTAGGACTCAAGTACGGCCGGCGAGTAGGTATCCAGTTCGCAGCGTAGATACCAGGCAAAACCGGCTCCATTTCCCTGCCTAAAGATGCTGGGGTATTTTTCTCTGGCTTCCTGGTTCCAGCGTTCCTGTATTTTAATGTTATCATTGAGGGTGAGACTCGAGTTTTCGCAGGGAAGCAGCTTCTGCATCTTGGCGTACTTTTCCCGCACCAGATTTCTTGCCTGGCTTTGGGAATCACGCAGGTGGTCTAGATAGAGTGCCAGTGTCTTCTCCGACCAGGTTTCGAAATTGCTGCCCCTTACTAACTTGAATGCCTCCGGGTTTCTCTGACAATCAGAAGTAATGCTCGGGTTTACGCTCAGGAACCACTCCAGTTCGATATCCAGGATCTGGTCTATCAAATCGGTTTTTCTGTCTTTTGGGGTCTCTTTAGCCACGCTTTACCTCCGATAAAGCCAGTAAGGCTGCCTTGCAGATTGCCTCGGGGGCGGTACTCGCCAGAACTACCGGGCAGGTGAAATTGGCTTCCCGAACACTGAAGGTGGCCTCCCATTTCTGGCTGTAGGAATCAAATTCAATTCGTGGGTTATAGCCCTTCATCCTTTCCATTACCTGCCAGGCGGCGGAGATATCCTCGGAGTATGTTTGCAGATAACCGTAGACCATCCCCTCACTGATTTCCATATCGCCAAAGGTTTCGTCCTGGGCATAGCTGTGCCCCATCACCTTCTCAGCAACCTTTATATCTAATTCCTTTCCCGCTTTCATGGCCAGAATTTCTTCTTTAGTCATTCAGGTGGCTCCTTGTAAATTCACTCCCATTCTATGGTTGATGGGGGTTTGGAGGTTATGTCGTAGACCACCCGGTTCACCCCGGGCACCTCGTTCACAATGCGGTTGGAAATCCTGGCCAGCAGGTCATAGGGGAGGCGTGCCCAGTCGGCGGTCATGGCGTCCTCGCTGGTTACGGCGCGGATAGCGACCAGATAACCATAGGTTCGGTAGTCCCCCATGACGCCCACGCTCTGCACGTTAGTCAGGATGGCGAAGCTCTGCCACAGCTGGCGGTATAGTTTCGCCTGCTTAATCTCGTTCATGACAATCCAGTCGGCACTGCGCAGGATTTCGAGTTTCTCTCTGGTTACCTCTCCAATGGTTCGGATGGCCAGACCGGGGCCGGGGAAGGGCTGGCGCCATATCATCTCCTCGGGGAGCCCCAGTTCCAGCCCTACCTGGCGCACCTCATCCTTGAAAAGATACCTCAGCGGTTCAATCAGCTTGAGGGTCATCTTGGCCGGTAGCCCGCCGACGTTGTGATGGGTCTTTATCTTGGCGGCCGCTTTACTGCCGGATGAGGCACTCTCAATAACATCCGGATAGAGGGTGCCCTGGGCTAGGAAATCGACCTTGCCTATCTTTCTGGCTTCCTCCTCGAAGACCTCGATGAATTCCTCGCCGATAACCTTGCGCTTCGTCTCCGGGTCAATCACTCCCTCAAGGCGCTCAAGGAACCGCTGGCTGGCATCCACGTAGATGATGTTCATGCCCAGGTTGCGGCGGAAGACATCTAGGGTTCTTTCAGCTTCCTCCCGTCGCAGCAGTCCGTTGTTGACAAAGATGCAGGTAAGTTGATTGCCGATAGCCTGGTGGGTGAGAGTGGCGACCACGGCTGAGTCCACCCCTCCGGAGAGAGCACTGATTACCTTACCGGTGCCTACCTGCTCCTTGATTTTGATGAGGCTATCCCTGATGAAGCTACTCATCGTCCAGTTCCCCGGGCAGCCACATATTCGGTAGGCGAAGTTCTTGAGGATGGTTTTGCCCTGCGGAGTATGGACTACCTCGGGGTGAAATTGAAGACCGAAGACTCCCTTGTCATTACCCGTGACGGCAAAGGGTGAAGTCTCGGTATAGGCTAGAGCATTAAAACCCGGCGGCATCTCCTCAATCTGGTCGCCATGGCTCATCCATACCGGGCATGAAGTATCTAGGTCAGCAAGTAATGGCGAATCCACCCTGCTGATGTGGAGTATAGCGTGGCCATATTCACGCTTGGCGGCGGGGGTAACTTTGCCCCCGAGCTGATGGGTTATCACCTGCATCCCGTAGCAGATACCCAGCACCGGCAGGTTCTTCTCATAAACGTAGGCTGGTGCCAGGGGGGCTCCCGGTTCATAGACACTGGCAGGACCTCCGGAGAGGATGAACCCCTTGGGATTTAAGGGGGCTATCTTTTCCCAGGGGGTGTCGTGGGACACCAGCTCACAGTATACCTGACACTCGCGTATCCGGCGGGCGATAAGCAGGCTGTACTGAGAGCCAAAATCAATAACAATTATGGTCTCGCGCTCAGCACCGGAGACGGCTTCGCCAGGTGGTGAAGGTTGCTCACCTCCCAGCTCTTTAGCAATCTCCAGATAAGTAGAGACCTCAATATCACCGCTGGTGGTGATACGATGGCTGTCAGCCGACTGCTGCCTTGAGTTATCCTGAGCCATTTCTATGCTCAAAGATTACCACTGTGATATACTGGCGTCAAGGGAGAGCCATGATTTTGTAGGTGCTGGCTGGTGTTGGTTGAACTTCCGTCAGATATTAAGCGGCAGGTTGATAAGGGTATCTTGATTCTAAAAGAGGGGGGTATAGTTGCCTTTCCTACGGATACTGTCTACGGGCTAGGGGCGGCCGCTAATAACCCCCAGGCAGTGGCGCGGGTCTACGTGGTTAAGGAACGGCCACGCCATATGCCTCTGCCTCTGCTTCTGGCTCATACCCTGCAAATAAGCGAGGTTGCAGAGCCAGTCCCCCCTCTTGCCTGGCTCCTGGCGGAAAGGTTCCTGCCCGGTGCGCTGACACTGGTTCTATCCAAGTCTCGCTCCGTTCCTGATATTGTTACCGCCGGGGGAACTACCGTAGCCGTTCGTATTCCGGCTCATCCGGTGCCAGTTGCCCTTGTTGAGGGGCTTGGCGTACCGATTCTGGGCACTAGCGCTAATCTGAGCGGGCGGCCGAGCATCCTCGAGGCCGGTGAGGTCTATTCTCAATTTAGCGGGCGAATAGCCATGGTTATTGATGGCGGTCGGTGTCCCGGTGGCAGGGAATCTACGATTGTTGATGTTACCGGCAAAGTACCGGTAGTCTTGCGTGAGGGGGCAATAACAGTCGCCGAACTGGAGTGTGCCTCGGGCGCCAGATTCAAGAGACTCGGGAGGGATAGAAAATGACAGTGCGGATAGTAATGGCGATAGTCGCCGGGGCCCTTTTGACGGTGTCCTGGAAAGAGCTCAAGCTGGTTTGTGGTGATGTTACGCTCCGAAAGGCGTAAAACATCTGGGAGCATTTTTATCGGAGGAAGGAGGTCAGTATGCGTATTGCTATCGGCTGTGACCACCGCGGGCTTGATATCAAGCAGTTTATTCTGAAGCTGGTCAGCGGCATGGGACATGAGGTTAAAGACTTCGGCTGTTACACCTCTGACCCGGTAGACTACCCTGATATTGCTGAGGAAGTAGCCGGGGGGGTAGCGAGAGGTGAATTTGCACACGGTATTTTGATATGTAATACCGGTATCGGGATGAGCATGGCGGCTAACAAGATTAGAGGCATAAGAGCTGCTTTGTGTTGTGATGTTTTTATGGCGCGCCGAGCCCGGCAGCACAATGACGCTAATATCCTGTGCCTGGGTACGGAGCTTGGAACAGGGGTGGTAGGTGATGTTGTGGGGACCTACCTCACCACTGAGTTTGAAGGTGGCCGGCACCGGCGCCGGGTAAATAAGATAGGAGCTCTGGAGGGCTGAGTATCTGAGGGTGTCAGGTTTGACATTAGGCGTGGGCTGTGTTATCTTTTGTCGTAAGATTGGAGGTGGAATCTTAGCTATTATTCCGTCTTGGGAGGGGCGTTTTTTTAACCAGCTTTAATAGAGGGGGAGGTAAATTAAAATTATGAGGAGTGATGCTGCCAAAAAGGGGCTGGAGAGGGCACCGCACCGTTCTCTACTTTACGCTGTGGGTTGTACTGATGCTGATATGAAGAAGCCGTTTATCGGCATTATTAACAGCTTCAGCGAGATTATTCCGGGGCACATTCATCTGCGGGATATTGCCCAGGCGGTGAAGGCGGGGGTTTACAGCGGGGGCGGGGTTCCCTTTGAGGTTAACACTATCGGCGTGTGTGACGGCATTGCGATGAACCATCCGGGCATGAAGTACAGCCTGCCCAGCCGGGAGCTAATCGCCGACTCGGCGGAAGTAGTGGCTCAGGCTCATGCCTTTGACGGCCTGGTTTTTATTCCCAGTTGTGACAAGATAGTCCCGGGGATGCTTATGGCCGCCGTGCGGCTGAATATACCGGCTGTCTTCGTCAGCGGCGGGCCGATGCTGGCCGGGCACTTTTCGGGCAGGGAAGGGATTAGCCGAAGCGACCTTATTACCGTCTGTGAGGCAGTCGGTAAGGTAACCCGGGGGCAGATGACTGAGGAGGAGCTTGAGCGTTTGGAATCGGTTAGCTGTCCGGGCTGCGGGAGCTGTGCGGGGATGTTTACGGCCAATACTATGAACTGTATGGCTGAAGTGCTGGGCCTGGGCTTACCGGGTAACGGCACTATTCCGGCGGTTGATGCCCGGCGGCGGCGGCTGGCTAAGAAAGCCGGTCAGCTGGTAATGGAGCTGGTGGCTAGTAACATTTGCCCGCGTGACTTCGTAGACTCGGTGGCGATACGTAATGCCCTTACCGTTGACATGGCGTTGGGGGGTAGTACTAATTCGGTGCTGCACCTCATGGCGATAGCCCATGAGGCGGGTATTAGCGTGCCTCTATCAGAAGTCAATGAGATAAGCGAGCGCACCCCTACTTTATGCAGCATGAGACCAGGGGGCGTGAATTATGTTGAGGACTTGGATATTGCGGGTGGCATATCGGCGGTGATGAAGGAGCTCAAGGGGTTGCTTAATCTGGAGTCGAAGACGGTGTCGGGGAGGTCACTGGGGGAGGTTACCGCCGATTGTCGGTTTATAGATAGCAGGGTGATTCGTTCTGCCGGGGATGCTTATTCGGCTAAGGGCGGACTCTGCATTTTGTTTGGTAATTTAGCACCGGACGGAGCGATAGTAAAAAGGTCGGCAGTGGCTGCTGAGATGATGGTTCATCGGGGTTCGGCTAGGGTGTTTGATTCCGAAGAGAAAGCTACCACTGCCCTTATGAGTGGCAGCATAAAACCCGGTGACGTTATCGTTATTCGTTATGAGGGACCCAGGGGGGGACCCGGGATGAGGGAGATGCTCACGCCGACTTCAATCCTCTGCGGTCTGGGTTTGGATAAGGAGGTTGCGCTGATAACTGATGGGCGTTTTTCCGGGGGGAGTCGGGGGGCGGCTATCGGCCATGTCTCCCCTGAGGCAGCCGTAAGGGGTCCGATTGCCGCTCTCAAGGACGGAGACGTGATTAGTATTGACATCCCCAATTACAGGCTTGATGTTGAGCTCAGTAGCGAGGAGATAACCCGGCGTTTAGCCTCTTTGGCTGCGTTTGAGCCTAAAGTAAAAACTGGCTACCTGCGGCGTTACGCTGAGAACGTGGGTTCGGCTAGCACCGGCGCAGTGTTTAGCGGGGGGAGAGAATGACGATGAAATCCACCGGTGCCCAGATCATATGGGAGAGCCTTTTGAGAGAAGGGGTCGAGGTTTTCTTTGGCTTTCCCGGGGGGGCTATCATACCGTTATATGATACCTTACCGGATTATCCGCAGATTCGCCATGTTCTGGCGCGGCACGAGCAGGGGGCGGCGCATGCGGCCGATGGTTACGCTCGGGCCACGGGGAAAGTTGGGGTCTGCATGGCGACCTCGGGGCCGGGGGCTACCAATCTGGTAACCGGCATTGCCAATGCCTTTCTTGATTCGGTGCCCATGGTCGCGATTACGGCCCAGGTAGCTCGGCCTTTAATTGGCACTGATGCCTTTCAGGAGGTAGATACCACCGGCATTACGCTGCCGATTACCAAGCATAATTATCTTGTCCTTGATATCGGTTCTTTAGCCAGAGTAATCAAGGAGGCCTTTCATCTGGCCCGGACCGGCCGTCCGGGCCCGGTGTTGATTGACATCCCGAAGGACCTGTTCTCTGAGCAGGCGCATTACAGTTATCCGGAGAGGGTGAACCTGCCGGGATACAGGCCGACGCTTGAGGGGCATCCGGTGCAGGTAAAGCGAGCGGTGAAGCTGATAAACGAGGCGGAGCGGCCGGTGCTGATAGCGGGTCGTGGGGTAAACATAGCTGGGGCGCACCGGGAGCTTCGGGAGCTGGCGGAGACGGGGCAGATACCGGTGGTGACGACGCTGCTGGGGATAGGCAGTTTTCCTGAGAGTCACGAATTAAGTTACGGGATGCTGGGGATGCACGGTATGGCGTATGCGAATCTGGCGGTAGATGGAGCTGATTTAATAATAGCGGTGGGGATGAGGTTTGATGATCGGGTAACGGGGAAGATAAGCGGGTTTGCGCCGCGGGCGAAGGTGATACACATTGATATCGACCCGGCGGAGATAGGCAAGAACGTGCGGGTAGACGTGCCGATAGTGGGGGATAGCAGGCTGGTGTTGGGGGCGATAAACAAGGGGGTAGTAAGGAAGGAGCGGGGGAGCTGGTTAAGGCAGGTTGAGGGGTGGCGGGAGGGTCATCCGCTGGAGGTAAGGGAGGTTGGGGGGTTACTGCCGCAGTATGTAATAGAGAAGATCTACGAGGCTACGGGAGGGGAAGCGATAATGGTGACCGGGGTTGGTCAGCATCAGATGTGGGTAGCGCAGTACTGTTGTTATGAAAGGCCGAACGGGTTAATCTCGGCGGGGGGGTTGGGGACGATGGGGTTTGGGTTACCGGCGTCGGTAGGGGTAAAGGTAGGGTGTCCTGAGGATATGGTATGGTGTATTGATGGAGATGGTAGTTTTCAGATGACGATGCAGGAGTTAGGGACGGTAGTGCAGGAGGGTTTAGGGATAAAGGTAGCGATTATCAACAATGGATATTTGGGGATGGTGAGGCAGTGGCAGGGGTTATTCTATAATCGGCGGTATGTGGCGACGCCGTTAAGTGGGCCTGATTTTGTCAAGGTAGCGGAGGCGTATGGGATACCCGGGTTAAGGGTGATGAAGCGGGAGGGGGTGGTGCCGGCGATAGAGCGGGCGCTTGAGGAAGAGGGGCCTTTCTTAATCGACTTTGTGGTTGAACCGGAGGAGGATATATGCTTGGATTGAAAAATTTGCTACACCTGATGGCTAAAAATATTGATTAATATAAAGGAGGGTAATATAGTTTATGGCCAAGGTATATTATGATAAAGATTGTGACCTCGATTTACTCAAGGGGAAGGTGATTGGCGTTATCGGCTTCGGTAGCCAGGGCCATGCTCATGCTCAAAACCTGAAGGATAGCGGCTGCCAGGTAATTGTGGGTTTGGCGGAGGATAGCAAGAGTCGAAGCAAAGCTCAAGAGGCCGGATTGAAAGTAGCGACTGTGGTTGAGGTGGCGAAGCAATCCGATATTATCGTGATGCTGGCCCCCGATAATCTGCAGCCCATTATCTATCAGTCAATTAAGGAGGGGATAGCCCCGGGCAATACCCTGATGTTTGCCCACGGTTTCAACATTCACTACAACCAGATTGTACCCTCGCCCGAGGTTAATGTGGCCATGATAGCACCCAAAGCCCCGGGTCACCGGATGAGGGAGCTTCATGTCGAAGGCAAGGGGGTACCGGCATTGGTGGCCGTCTATCAGGATGCTTCGGGCAATACTAGAGATATTGCTCTCGCCTATGCCAAGGGTGTTGGCTGTTCC
>CAZHRO010000004.1:0-15224 GCA_964535045.1 uncultured Dehalococcoidales bacterium
CCCCCCGAATAACTGAACTGTACCTTAAACCACGTAATCACTTTTGAGGAGACTCACAGTGAAACCGGAATCTGGTTCACGCATGCCCTGGAAGATACTGGGTAGCGGCTGGATACTAGGCTTTACAATGTGGGCGGCATTATTCTGTGTCGTCCCCATGGAGCATATTCTCAAGGAAGCGCTCGCTCTTACTCACACTCAGACCATACTGCTCTACACCATACCCATGGTGACTTTAGCCGTCGTCTCTATCCCCGGTGGTATCCTGGCGGATCGCATCGGGGCGAGGAAAGCCGCTGGCATCGGCGTTATCATCACAATGGTCGGGAGTATATTGAGAGCTACGGCAGCAAGCCCGCTAAGCCTTCTGGCATTTACCGCTATCTTTGGGGTTGGTCTCGGCTTAACCTTCCCCAATTTCCCGAAGCTGGTTAGTGCCTGGGTACCGCGAGAGCGCGCCGGAGTAGCCACCGGGGCCATAATGTCAGGTCTGCTCACCGGTGGTGCCGTGGCCGTTGCCATCACCGTACCATTCATATTCCCAGTGACCAGCACCTATCAGGGCGCATTTCTTATCTGGAGCATCGGTCCTGTTGTCGCTGCAATCCTATGGTGGACACTGGTAAAGGAGCCTCCGCGTGGTGAGCAGGGAGTAACCGTAGATAGTAAGGCACAACCAGCTGGTAGCTTAAAGAGTATACTGGCAAACAGATGGATATGGATGATAGCCAGTCTATTGCTTCTCAACGAATTCTCTTTCAATCTCTGGACAGCCTGGGCGCCGGCCTCGATGATGTTAAAGGGGGCATCGCCTGAGCTGGCTGGTGTCATCAGCTCGGCTGCCCTATGGGGCGGTATTCCCGCCGCAATACTCATACCACGCTTATCTTTTAAGGTCGGCTTGAGGAAACCATTCGTCTGGGTGGCATCTATCGTCTTTGCCGCTATTGCTGGGGCCACCATATATGTCAGCCTGCCCGTGAGCTGGGTATTCACGGGTCTTGTAGGGGCTCTCAGCCCCAGCCGATTCTTAACGCTGGTGGCAATGCCAATTGAGCTACTACCCCGGGAAGAGGTCGGTAGAGCTAGTGGGCTGGTGCTATCTCTGGGCTTCGTGGGAAGCGTTATCGGGGCACAAGTTGGCGGACGAATTTTCGACCTAACCAGCAGCCTCGACCTTTCCTTCTTCGTATTGACCGCGGTATCGATCGCGATGGTGATTATGGCACTTCGGCTACCGGAAACCGGGAGAAAAGCCAGCTCCCAAAAGCCACCTGCTTGAAAATCTCACATCTGGTCTTCCCAGTAATGAGAGAGAAGGGAATCTGGTAACAAGTAATCAAGTAACGTAGCCCAACCTGCTGCTTAACACAGACCCACCGTTTCGGCACGGAATACCGCGATAATTGACATTATCATCGGGATGTGCCTACAATGTTGCGGTTACTATACTTTTTACCGGGGTGAAAAATGAAACTATTGGTCATAGGTTTTGGTCAGTGTGGCGGCCGGATTGCCGATGAGTTTGCCCGGCTGAATGGCCGGGCACGTAGCTATCGGGGGATTGAGATAATTACCGGCGCCTTTGCCGTTAATACCGATGCTGCCGACCTGAGCGGCTTATCCACAATAAGGTCCGACTATAAACACAGAATCCTCATCGGAGGGCGCAAGACCGGAGGTCACGGGGTGGGCAAGATTAATGAACTGGGGGCAGAGATTGCCAAAGAGGATAGCGACAAGATTATCGATGCCATTAGAAGCACCAGACACTTTGCTGAGTCGGATGCCTTCCTCCTAGTTGCCGGGGCAGCCGGAGGCACTGGCTCGGGCTCAATCCCAATCATAACTCAGCTCATCAAAGAACGTCATGCCGATAAGCCGGTCTATAACCTTATTGTCCTGCCCTTTGAGCACGAGGAACAGACTGAGGAAAGAACCATCTATAATTCAGCCACCTGCCTTAAATCAGCCAGTCAGGTAGCGGACGCCGTAATTGTCATCGATAACCAGAGATACATTAAGAAGGACGCCTCGCTGCGAAACAACATGTCCAAGATTAACGCCTTAATAGTCGAGCCATTCTATAATCTACTCTGCGCTGGTGAGGAGAAAAAGCGAAAGCATATCGGAGCCAGAACACTTGATGCCGGGGACATCATGCAGACGCTGGTTGGCTGGACGGTAATTGGCTACGGCAAGACACCGCTGCCACTAATCAGGCTCCCCTTCCAGCAGAAACGCGACTTCAGGAAGAAAAGCGCCGAGACCTCCCAGGGAATTCAAGCCATGGATGAAGCCATAAGCGAGCTATCACTAACCTGCAATCCCCGGGATGCTAACCGGGCTCTATACCTACTGGCGGCACCAGCCAGTGAAATGAACATGGAACTGGTTAAGGAACTCGGAGATTACCTGAGAGATATATGCCCCAAGGCAATCATCAGGAACGGTGACTACCCCAGAGAAAAGGGCGTGCTCGATGTAACGGTGATGCTCTCAGAACTCGACACCGTTAATAAGGTCACCAATCTCTACAGTGAGTCAACCGCAGTTATTGGCGATATTCAGAAAAAGCAGGAGGAACTAGCCTGTAAACTAAAAGATATAGAAGAGGCTGCCAGGGATATACCATCGCTATTATGACTGTAGTTTCGAGACCCTCAGGGGACATTTATTAGCTTACTTAACCCTACCCCCTCTCACCTGAAAGAGAGGGGGTTTATTTTAAGAAACTCGCCCACTATATTAATAGCGATCGCCTGAAAGCCTCTGGCAACCAGATATTGTTAGGGGTATAATAGAAACAGCAAATGACTTCCCAGGTTTTCTATCGAAAGTGGCGCCCGCAAACTCTGGCTGAAGTAGTGGGGCAGGAACACGTAACCCAAACACTGCTTAATGCCCTCAAGAGTAGCCGCGTTGCTCATGCTTATCTCTTCTGCGGCCCGCGTGGCACCGGCAAGACCAGCACCGGCCGCATTCTGGCTAAGGCCGTAAATTGCCTTACTAACGACGGTAGCGGGGAACCGTGCAACACCTGTCCCATGTGCCAGGCAATAACTGAAGGGCGAGCCCTGGACGTCATCGAGATTGATGCTGCCAGCAACCGCGGTATCGATGAGATCAGGGAGCTACGAGAGAGAGCTAATTACGCCCCCAATCAGGCTCGCTACAAGGTCTACATCGTGGACGAAGTCCACATGCTGACTAAAGAAGCCTCTAATGCGCTCCTGAAAACCCTGGAGGAGCCACCGCCACACGTTATCTTTATCCTGGCGACCACCGAGGTTCATAAAGTCCTGCCAACGATTATGTCAAGATGCCAGCACTTCGACTTCCGACGTATTGCTCAGCAGGATGTCGTTTCCCGGTTAACCCACATCTGCAGTCTGGAAGGCATTCAGATTGAGCCGGAGGCACTACGACTCATCGCCAGAAGTGCCACCGGAAGCCTGCGGGATGCCGAAAATATCCTGGAACAGTTAATCACCTATTATGGCTCTGAGGTTAGGCTCGAGCAGGTTCAGGCTACCCTGGGGATTACCGGGGATAAGCGAGCCAGAGAGATTATAAAATATATTGTGGACAATGATGTTGCCGGTGGGATAACAACCGTAAACAGCGTTAGCCGGGATGGGCTTGATTTACGCCAGTTCAATCGGGAACTGGTGGAGTATCTCCGCGGTCTATTGCTAAGCAAGACCGGCTCTATCGATGCTCTAGACTTTACTGCTGAGGATGTTGCCGAATTAAAGGCACTCGCCGCTAAAGCCTCTCTCAACCAGATATTGAAGGCGGTTAAGCTATTCGGTGAGCTTGAGTCAAACCTTGATAGCTACTCCACCCTGCCCCTAGAGCTAGCCCTGGTTGACTGTGCCCTGCCCACCGAGGAAACAAAAAGGATACCCTCCCCACAAGCAGAGCCTGAGACCCAACGAACGGACAAAAACCCCAAGACTGAACCACCTAAACCTGCTTCGCCACCAATTTCTGACAAAGCCGCGACTCCTCCGACATCTGAGCCGGAGCCCATCAAACCCCCGCCCCCACCTTCTGACAGAGTAAGGCACCCCTCATCAGTAGACGATACGGCCGTTACCCCACCCCCGCCGGGCAGTGAAATTGAATACCTGAAACAAAACTGGAGACAGGTTATCGAGCAGGCCCCGGAAAACACCAGGAAAACCCCGGCGCTGGCGATTCTGAGAAGTGCCGGGGTTAGACCGGTGGCTTTTGAAGAGGACAGTCTGGTGCTGGCCTTTAGATATCCCCTGCACAAGGAGAACATGGAGAAGCCCCAGAACCAGGAGATTGCCGAGAAAATCGTCAGCAACTTTTTGGGGCGTACCTGCCGTATCCGCTGTGTCCACAAGGAAGAGGCAAATCACCTGGTAGAAGCCGCACTGAAGATGGGGGCGCAAATTACCAATGTGGAGGAAAAATGAACTTTTCTAACCTAAGCCAGGCCCGCGAACTTAAGTCAAAGCTAGATAAGGTTCAAAAGGAGTTGAGCACCATTACTGTCGAAGCCAATGCCGGCAGGGGCGCCGTAAAGGTCACCGCCGACGGTCAGCAGAGAATAAGGTCGATCGCGATTTCACCGGAGGTAATGAATCCGGAAAAGCCGCAGCACCTGGAAGAGCTGGTGCTCAAAGCGGTAAACGAAGCCCTCGCCAGATCCCAAAAAGCTGCCGCCAAACAACTAAGAGGGCTAACCGGCGGACTTAAGATTCCGGGGCTTTTCTAAACCTTTTTCGCCACACCGTCTCCTTTTTGAGAAAAGAACAAGGGGGCAAGAGTGAATCAAGAACCGATACCTACCGCCGATGCTGTATCCCGGCTCATCCAGGAGCTCAATAAACTACCGGGGGTTGGCCCCAAGAGTGCCCAGCGCCTTGCCTTCCACCTGCTGCGTGCCCCGGAAGAAGAGATAAGACTCCTCGCTGATGCCATCCTGTCAGTAAAGCAGCGGACCAAACTATGCTCTATCTGCCTTAATGTCACCGATGCCGACCCCTGCCACATCTGCTCCAGTGGGCAGCGCGACCACACCAAGATATGTATTGTGGAACAGCCGCAGGACATCCTCGCCCTGGAACATACCCACGTTTATAACGGCCTCTACCATGTGCTTCACGGCGCCATCTCACCCACCGAGGGAGTCGGTGCTGACGACGTCAGAATTAGAGAGCTTATGGCGCGGCTTGAGGATGGCTCAGTAAATGAGATTATCCTGGCCACCAATACCAACCTGGAGGGAGAGCAGACCGCCCTCTATCTAAACAAGCTCATTGCGCCCCTGGGCATCAGGGTTACCCGCTTAGCCAGAGGGCTGCCCTTCGGCACCGAGCTGGAATATGCCGACGATGTTACCCTGACCCGAGCCCTTGAGGGCCGGCAGGAATTTTAGAGATAGCTAAACTCCAAGTTAGTCCACCGGGGCAGTTAGCACGGGTACTAGAGGCATTTTGGATAATGAATGAGGGATCCAGATTAGAAAAAGCAGCTTTAAACCATTTTCTTGAGACCTACAACCGCCTTAGCGGAACGCATCTAGAATTCGAGAAACACCGTGATAGACCAGATTTTATAGTTAAAGACCGAATGTCTAAGCAAGAATTGGGAATTGAAGTAAAGCATCTTTATTACGACGAGGATGAAGCAAAAACACTGCTTAATCGTTCTACCTCCTCTACTCACAGTTTAATGAGTTCTACCAAATTGGTCGAGAAACTTAATGATCTCTTGAAAGAGGCAATTGAAACAGCACGAAAATATGAATTCAGAAACAAAATGTTTCTAATAATCAGAGTCGCCTCACCAATCTTTGACAAACAGGACTTTGAGTTGCATGAAGAAGACGTCCAATTACCACCAGACATTTTTAGCGAGATTTGGCTTATCTTTCGTGATACCTCAAAAGGAACTTGGAGCGACCTAAAGAGATTAAAGAATTAGTCTGAAATGTCTAAGCCGCGCAACTATCAGACCGAAGCCGTCATCATCAAGAAGGTTAAGCTGGGGGAGGCGGATAGAATCCTCACCCTCTATACGCCACACCTGGGTAAGATTCAGGCCGTTGCCAAAGGGGTCAGGCGCCCACGAAGCAAGATGGCGGGGCACCTTGAACTTCTGACCCACAGCCTGGTGTCGCTGGCCCGGGGGCGGAATCTGGATACGGTAACCGGCAGCCAGACCATAGAGGGTTTCCTTGCCTTAAAGAGCGACCTGGAGCTTACCTCTTTTGCTCTTTATGCCGTGGAGCTGGTTGAGCGGTTTACCGCCGACCACGTTGAGAACTATCCCCTGTTTGAGTTGCTACTCGAGACCATGAACCACCTCTGCCGGGAGGGTAATCACGAACTGACTCTGCGCTTCTTTGAATTACACCTTCTTGAACTGGTTGGCTACCGCCCCCAGCTCAGGCAGTGTGTCTCCTGCCACCAGCCGCTACGGCCGGTTACCAACTACTTCTCTCCCCGCGCCGGCGGCGTTCTGTGTCCTGACTGCCAGCAGAGCCAGCCCCTGACCTACCCTCTCTCGCTTAATGCTCTAAAGACGCTACGGTGGCTCCAAAGTAACGACTGGAGCGCGGCTGGCAGGCTGAAGATAACCCCCACGCTATCCCGTGACCTGGAGCTGGTAATGCGAGACTACCTCAAATACCTCCTGGAGCGCGACGTAAAATCAACCGCCTGGCTCGATAGCCTCAAGGATCCGGCTAAACCAACAGCTTTACTCCAGCCTCCAGAAGACCTATAATAATCCTAAACGTGCCTGCGTAGGTAACTGCTCTGCATCCATGCCTTATTACCGGTAGGCTCGTAATAGTCTGGTGAATAATTACGCAGGGAATCTGGATGACATCGAGACTGGAGCGTATAACACAACAAAGGCTTGAAAAACTTAGGCGGCTCCGGGAGCAGGGTATCGAGCCTTATCCCCACCGCTACCACCGCAGTCACACAACCCAGCAGGTTCTCGAACTGCTCAAACAGCAGGAAGAGGGCTCTGATGCGGAAAACCCGGCCGTCAACGTTGCCGGGCGGATTGCGGCTTACCGGCGTATGGGCAGGATATCCTTTCTCGATTTACGCGACGGCTCTGGCAAAATCCAACTCTATTGCCATAAAGATAGCCTTAACGAAGAGAGCCTCAACCTGCTCAAAGGGATAGACATCGGCGACATCATCGGGGCTAATGGGAGGCTGTTTCGAACCAAGACTGGCGAGCCAACTATTGAGGTTAAAAGCCTCACCCTGCTCGCCAAGTCCCTGCAGCCCCTGCCGGAGAAGTGGCACGGCCTCAGTGATACCGAGACCAGATACCGCCAGCGCTATCTGGACCTTATTACCAATCCAGAGGTAAGAAGAATCTTCTCGGTACGCAGTCAGATTATTGCTTCCATACGGCAGTTTTTGAACGGACGTGGCTTTCTGGAAGTGGAAACACCGGTGCTGCAGCCATCAGCCGGTGGGGCTCTGGCCCAGCCCTTCATCACCCACCACCACGCTCTGGACTGTGATTTATACCTGCGCATTGCTCTTGAATTACATCTCAAGAGACTAATTATCGGCGGTTTTGACCGGGTCTACGAGCTGGGACGCACCTTCCGCAATGAGGGCATCTCCACCAAACACAATCCCGAGTTCACCATGCTGGAAAGCTACGAAGCCTATGCCGATTACAGTGACGTTATGAAGATGCTGGAGGAGATGATATATCGCGTATGTAAGCAGGTTTTAGGCACGGATAGGGTTGAATTTATCGACAGCACCATCAGCTTTAAGCCGCCGTGGCCGCGCCTAGAGCTACGCCAGGCAATTATAGACTACGCCGGTATCGATTTTGATGAGTTCCCCGATGCTGATTCCCTGCGTGACAAGATGCAAGGCATGAACCTAGAGGTTGACCCGGGGAAGGACCGGGGGCGGCTGATAGATGAGCTCCTTTCGACCTTCGTTGAGCCAAACCTTATGCAGCCTACCTTCCTTGTGGACTACCCAATCGATATGTCGCCCCTGGCCAAGACGAAGCCCGATAACGAACGCCTGGTAGAACGTTTCGAAGCCTTTGCCGGTGGCATGGAGATTGCCAACGCCTTTACCGAGCTTAACGACCCTATGGAGCAGAGAAGGCGCTTCATCGAGCAACAGAAGAGCCGTAGGACGAAAGGCCAAATAGAAGAGACTATTGACGAGGACTTCCTGCTGGCGCTGGAATACGGCATGCCCCCCACCGGCGGGCTGGGAGTGGGTATTGACCGCCTGGTAATGCTGCTCACCGGCAAGCAGTCAATCCGTGAGGTAATTCTCTTCCCTCAGCTCAAGGAGAAGCCATAAGAGGAGAGAAAGAGAGCTAAAGGAGAGGCAAAGAGAAGCCTTGTCCCTCTTATGTAACCGATTCCCTCTCCTTTGAAGGAGAGGGGGACACAGGGGTAGAGGTAGATAACAACAGGAGAAATACATGCTTGACCTGAAGTTCATACGTGAAAACGCAGAGCTGGTAAGAGAGGCGCTCGCCCAGCGCCGGGACAGCGTGCCGCTGGATAAAATCCTGGCACTTGACCGGGAGCGCCGTCAAAAGGTGACTGAACTAGAAGACCTGAGGCACACCCGGAAAGAAGCCGCACGTAAGAAGATGGCAGCTGAGGAGGGGCGTAGTCTGCGTACCACGATTAGAGAACGGGAAGAAGAGGTCAGAAAACTGGATAAACAGCTGGAGGAGCTTTTACTCCAGGTGCCCAATATCCCCCAATCCTCAGTGCCGGTAGGAGCCGGCGAAGAGGATAACGTCCTGGTGCGTTCCTGGGGAGAGCCCAGGAGCTTTGATTTTCCACCAGCCCCCCACTGGAAACTGGGAAAGGACTTAGGCATCATTGACTTCGACCGGGGGGTAAAGCTATCCGGCTCCCGTTTCTACGTGCTCAAAGGACTGGGTGCCCGACTGCAGCGGGCCCTTATCTCCTTCATGCTTAACCTCCATACCACAGAACACGGCTTTCAGGAAATCTACCCACCCTTTATGGTCAAGCGGGAATGCATGGTCGGCACGGGTAACCTGCCGAAATTTGCTGATAACCTTTACCACGACGAAGAGGATGACTTCTGGTTTGTACCCACGGCTGAGGTACCCCTCACCAACCTCCACCGCAATGAAATCATACCGCCGGGAATGCTGCCCCTGTATTATGTCGCCTACACCGCCTGCTTCCGCCGGGAGAAGATGTCGGCCGGCAAGGACACACGGGGCATAAAACGAGGGCACCAGTTTGACAAGGTAGAACTATATAAGTTCACCGAACCGTCCACCTCCAATGAGGAACTGGAGAAAATGGTTGGTGCCGCCGAAGAGGTCTGCCGGAAGCTCAATATACCCTACCGTGTCGTGGAGCTGTGCACCGCTGAGCTAGGCTTTGCTTCCACCAAATCCTATGATATTGAGATGTGGGCCCCTGGCTGTAACGAGTGGTTAGAGGTAAGCTCCTGCTCCAACTGCGGTGATTTCCAGGCCCGGCGGGCTAACATCAGATATCGCCCCTCCGCCGACGCCAGGCCTCAGTTCGTGCACACCCTGAACGGCTCGGGGCTGGCCCTACCGAGGGTGCTCATCGCCATAATGGAAAACTACCAGCAGGCCGACGGCAGCATTGCCATCCCTGAAGTCCTTAAGCCCTATGCCGGCGCCGAGGTGATTAGATAGCTTTAACTATGCCGTAGGTTAGCGCCCAAATAAACAGCCTGTTAGCCTTCTCATAAGGAGGTGACAATGGAGTATGGGGACATAATACCGGAAGGATTGGAGGGTAAAACTGAGGCGGAGCGGGAGAAGATTATCAAGCGCTGGGAGCAGCTATATGACCTCAAGCAAGCCGTCCTTGAGGGGAAAATGTCCGAAGCCCGCAACCAGCTCCCCAAAATAGAAGAGGAACTCTCCCGACTTGGTAAGTTGCTCGAACCGAGGGAGCCCGTACCCGAGACCGGTATCCTGGTTAGAGATGGTAAGAAGTATATTTTGTGCCCGCGATGCGGCACCTTTGTCCAGATTACCAGGGATAGAATTAGCCAGCTGGCCGTGGAATTCAAAGAGACGCCCGATGAGAGCCGGGCTAAAGACAGGTATCTAATCAGGAGCATAACCTGCCCTATCTGTAAATGGGGTCTCGGTGTGCCACAGGACCTAGAGACCCTGTGAATCCATGAGCCATACGCTCAGGACTGGAGGCAAAACAAGATGAAAGGGAAACCTGGAAGGTTATTACTGATTGGTCTTTTGGTCTCGCTGGTGGTTCCGCTCCTCGGCTGCGGTTTCCTGGAAAGAGTAGTGAACCCCCCTGCCTTAACCACCCAGCAGGCGATTGCCATCATCCAGATCGCCGGCGTGCCCTACATTGATGACTACTTCAAGGAAACAGTGGGGGAAGAAGAAGCAAAAACATACGGCAAGATAGGACCGGCAACCTCGGTGGCGGGGTGGACCGCCAGTTACCAGGGTAACGGCGAGTGGAGGATTCAGGGGCCAGTAACGACTGACAAATGGGGGGAATGCCTGACCACCTGGACACTCAGCGAGGCTGACAGCAAGATACACCTTATCGGGTTTAACTGTGACTAAAAGCCAGTAAAAGCTATCTCTGTGATAATAATCACCGCAGGAGACGTAAGGCTGATGGCACGATATGCCGAAGATATGATGGTGGATAAAAAAGACCAGCTCGAGAAGATTGAGGGGGTGTGTCTCCCCAACGAAACGATTAGAGCCGTTTTTGACCTGAAGGGCGGGGGGACGGGGTTCATCGGGCTTACTGACAGGCGCGTCATCTACTACGACAAGGCATTCTTAAAGAAAAAGAAGGCTATGGTTAGCATACCGTATCGCCGTATTGCCTGCGTGGCCAGCGAGGACAATAGCGGCTTTTTCATCAGAAGCGGCTTTTTTGTCAGCGATACCCTGACTATCGAACCGATTGGGCTTGAGCCGAGAACCTTCGTGTTTCGAGGGGGTGAAAAGGCTCACCGAGCCCACAATATCATTATGGAGTACCTGCTGGAGGAATAGCCCGGAGTCTGCTCTGGAGGTAAGAATTTTTGCGGAAGGCGATAACCTGTATTGAGGAACCCTACCTATCCATCCACCAAGACATCGCCAGGAAGCCCCTACGCCGCCACAGGGCTGGAAGGCCTTTTTTAAAGAAGTAATTCCCCAGTTCACCCGACCCATCCACCCGCTGGGTGGTCTTTGCCAGGGTTCTTCCAGGAAGGGCGGAGCCTCCCCTCTCTTTAACATCCTTCCCACCTGAAAACCTATTTACTCCTATTGTTAACTGCTGTATACTAATTCACAAAGTGGAATATATGAGATAGAGGGTAAGGAGGCAACTCATACTATGAACTTCAACCAGCTATCCTGGGGTGCCGTCTGCTTCTACTACCGCTCAATCGGCGACAACCGCTACAGCAGGATTATGCGGGATACCGAATTCCTCACCAGGCTCAGGCGGGAACCGTTTAACATCAGCGCTGAGGAATTCGAAGGGAAGGTGCTTTTAGACCATGTGAATATTGAAAACTACGACCTGCTTATTGGGCACGGTCTGGCAGCGAGTGTTTTGGCCAAGATAGTTCGGCTACAGCCGGAAACGTCATTCCTTCAAAACGTTACCCTGCTGGATTGTGACCTTTCTGACAGCGAGATTACAGATAAGATAAACAAAATCTACGCCGCTATCTATTCCATCAACGGTTTGTGGCTGACCGGGGTATCAAAAATCGTCCATCTCCTCAATGATAAGCTATTTCCAATACTGAACTTAAACATATCAAATCACTTTGGAATTCTTGAAGGCGATACTAACCTGATTCGGTGGGTAAGAATCACGCAGCAAAATGCCAGAGAAGTGACTGAGGACTTCCAGAAACAGGAACTGCCAGGTTCACCTGAGAAATTCCTCTCCGAAAAGCTAGGTTATAGCCGTTACGGCTATGAAAAATCCCTGATTAAGTTCCTTGACGAGTTCTTCTGGCTGCGCTTCGGAGATAACCTGCCGGTTCCACCTCGATGGGTCCCGCCACTCGATTGGAAAGCCTGAGAAGAACCGCCTCCGCCAGCACGATTTGCCCGCGACTACTAATCAGCCTTACCCCCCCCCGCTTATTACGGACCAGCTCAACAGGGGTTGGAGTGTACGATTTTATCAATCGGCTCCCTCTTATGCACTGAACGTACCTCTTGACAAAATACTTAGAATTATGACACTATTTGTTAAGATGTCTGGTAGTCTGTGACTGTTTTTCGTAGTTTTTTCTTAGACTAATACTGGGTCGCTGAGTTTAGATATTTCTTTACCCTTAGCTGAGGGCTATCCGGAATCTAAAATTTAAAAGGAGGTCATCTTATGGTTAATGGCTACAATGGGAAGGTCCTGTTTGTTGACCTGACCGAGGGTACTACCAAGGAGGAGAACCTGCCCGAGAAGATTTACCGTGATTTTATCGGCGGCCAGGGGCTGGGAGCCAGAATTCTCTACGAGCGCATAAAGCCTAAAGCCGACCCGCTGGGTCCCGACAACATGCTTGGCTTTCTGATTGGCCCCCTGACCGGCACCGGCATCCACGGTGCCAGGTTTCAAACCGTCACCAAATCCCCGGTTACTGGCGGCTGGGGCGATTCCAACTCCGGCGGCTCGTTTGCCCCGGAATTGAAGGCCACCGGCTATGACGGCGTCTTCTTCAGCGGTATCTCACCCAAGCCGGTCTACCTCTTCCTGGACGACGGCAAGGCCGAAATTAAGGACGCCTCTCATCTCTGGGGCAAAGACACCGTTGAGACCGAAGAAGCCATCAGGGAGGAGTTAGGTGACAAGCGGGTCAAGATTGCCTCTATTGGTCCCGCCGGTGAGGCAAAGTCGCTTTTGGCATGCATCAGGCACGAGGGGTCAGCGGCTGGCCGTTCCGGAGTGGGGGCGGTGATGGGCTCAAAGAGGCTGAAGGCATTTGTCGTCAGGGGTACCAAGAAGGTATCCATGGCCGACCCGGAAGGCTTTGCCGCACTGCGTAAGGAGTATCTCCAAAGTGTTAAGGATACCGAGCACCCCTTTGCTGTAATGTTCAAGAAGTGGGGTACCTGCTCATTTCTTTCTCCCTGTGTTGAGGGAGCAGACTCACCAATCAAGAACTGGTCACTCTACGGTGAGGAAAACTTCCCCAATCACGGTAAGATAAGCACCGACTCGGTTATCAAGTACCAGTATAAAAAGCACGCCTGTACCGGTTGCCCGCTGGGCTGCAAGGGCTGGTACCGGATTGAGACAAAATACGGCGTAGTTGAGAGTAGCAAACCAGAGTATGAAACCCTTTCACTGATGGGGCCCAACCTTCTTATTGACGATTTGGGGGCAATAAGCAAGGCCAATGACCTCTGCAACCGCCTCGGGCTTGATACCATTGGCACCGGTAGTGTCATTGGCTTCGCCATGGAGTGTTACGAGCGGGGTGTGATAACCAAGCAGGACACCGGCGGTATTGAGCTTACCTGGGGTAGTGGTGATGCCCTGGTTGCCATCACCGAAAAGATAGGCCAACGGGAAGGGTTTGGTGCCGTGCTGGCTGACGGTGCTAAACGAGCCGCTGAGCGCATCGGCAAGGGCTCCGAAGCCTGGGCCATTCATGTTGGTGGTCAGGACGTACCGGCTCATGACCCCAAAGTCAGCACTGGCTACGGCTGGGGTTACCAGGTTGATGCCACCCCGGCAAGGCATACCGCGACACAGGTAAAGGATGGAGCCGACCATGGAGTTCCTACGTCACCCAAGGGACTTCAGCTATCCAAAACGGATCCCCTCGATGTAGAGGCCAATGCTCCGGAATATGCGAAGTGTAGCGACGCCGATAGACTTTGGACCTCGGCGGGTCTCTGTATTTTTGGGCTCTACCCGGAAACCATGCCTCTAGCTGAGGCCATCTCGGCGGTAACCGGCTGGGACTTCACTCTGGAAGAAGGACTAAAGGCAGGACGTCGTATTCAGACCCTGCGCCAGGCCTTTAATATCCGTGAGGGAGTAAATACCGGTGAGTGGAAGCTGCCCAGAAGGCTGATAGTGCCTCACGATTCCGGGCCAAACAAGGGAAAGAAGGTAGAGCTTGAGGCCATGAAAGAGAAGGGCTATGAAGCCCTGGGCTGGGACCCCAAAACCGGCAAACCACTGGACTCCACCCTTAGAGAGCTGGGCCTAAAGGAACTGGTAGGACAGCTTCCCTGAGATAAAAATGTCGTAAAGGAGATATCGCTCCCTTGGTAGTCATTTACCGGGGGAGCGATATTCTTTCCGGGAGAAGACCCCCGCTACTTGATTCCGCCAACACTAATCATCGAAAATGAAGAGCTCGTCTATGGTGGTATTTAAGACCTTAGCCACATTATGTGCCAGTCTCAGGGAAGGGCTGTATTTACCCTGTTCTAGAAAGACAATAGTCTCCCGCCTGACTCCGACTAATTGAGCCAGCTTTTCCTGTGTCAGACTGCATTTAGCTCGATATTCTTTTATCCTGGTCTTCATCTGCACGATGCTTGCCGAGATACTCATTCAGATGTTCGGGGCAGTTACTTTCTTAAAAGCCCCCTAGCGTATATAACCAGGCTGCCGATAAGTCCGACTGCAATCGCCCCCGGGGAGACAAGAACGGCAATAACAAAGAACACCGGCTCCTCAACCCCCGCTAGAGCGCTTACCGCATTGTGAAGGATGACACTGCTAACACCGGCTCCGGCCGCTATGCCAGCTACCTGCAGAAAGGTCTCTAGCTTCCGTAACTCGCCTTCACGCAATTTGGGTTCTACCCGGTCATAGAAGACGTAAGATAAGAGATACACCAGCCCGCCGGCCAAGAACAGGCCACTCATAATATGTACCGGGTTGAGATTCGTAATATAGACCAGGTTTATACTGAGACACAGCATCAGTGATGCCGAGGCGATGGCGAAAAAAATAAAACCATTGCGGGCTGACTTCGCCATATTTTCACGCACCCTCTCATCAACCGGTGGCAGTTTTCGCCTTCTCACCAGCGACCATAGCTCCCGGTGCCTCAGAATCAGCGTACCCACTATCAGGGCTACGGCAACATAGTACGCCTTCACTGAGATGAGTATAATGGTCACTATCAGGGCTACAATAAAAACCACCCATAGTAATCTCCTGGTTCTCATAGCACCACCCCACGTTA
>CAZHRO010000005.1:0-4916 GCA_964535045.1 uncultured Dehalococcoidales bacterium
CATCTTAAATATAGTGACGTTCGGAAAATGAGGCAAAAAAATAGCTCGGCTAACACAGAGTGGCAACCGAGCTATCTCTCAAAACCCCTCTTATAGGTCCCGCCTACTTACCCACCTGTTCAACTTCCAGGTAGGTACCCACATCAGGTGAATCTTCGGGGTTCTCACGGTACGGCTTGTCATTAGCCAGGTACTGCATTTTCGTCCCCAAAGTCTGGCCATACACGTTATGCTTGGCCATAGTGCACACGAAGGTCATGTCACCGATAGCTTTATGGGGAACGCCGCGCGGTGTAATAACCAGATCCCCTACCTCCACATCGTAAGTCTCATCGCCACAGATTATCTGTCCCTTTCCCTCAATCACAAACCAGTACTCTTCAAAGTCGGGATGCGAGTGGAGCTGCATTGACCATTTGTCTTCCATATCCAGACTTCTTTTAACCACAAGCCAGTCGAGCAGGTCATTATTGGCACCCACCGGATACCGCTTTATCAGGCAGCCTCAGCCCTTCTCCCGTAATGATTGAATGTCTTTTCCTCGGTACAACGGCATAACCTTTCCTCCTTACGATTTCCATTCTAATCGTGTCTTAATATATTGTCAATGATAAGAACCGCCGGTTTTCGGCTAATTCAAAATCAGCACAGTTATTGAAACCCCAAGAACCGCAGACAAAACTCTCACAGTTACTGTTAATTCCCCGGTTGATATTAAGGTCAAAATGCTCTTTACTTGACATATTGTTATTTATGACCTTATCATTGTATGTGAGAGTATTTATGTTAGCGAAAATCCTGCTTCCCTTGAGGAGGGAATATGAAAGAGGCAATTGAGAGTTTCCTTAATTATCTCACGGTAGAAAAGGGCTTTTCGCAAAACACGGTAGATGCCTACCGTAATGACCTGTACCAATTAGTCAGCTTTGTCGAGGAGGAAGCAGCTAAACGAGGTTCCCCTTCCTCATGGGCCAGCCTGGGGCGAGAGGGTATATTAAGCTATCTTCTCAATCTTAAAGAGCGAAACTATGCGGCAACAACGACGGCGCGCAAGGTAGCCGCGATGAGGTCGTTCTTTGATTTTTTGGTAAATGAGGCTGACATAAAAGCCAATCCTGCCCAGGATATTGCCTCACCTAAGGTGGGCAGGGCGCTACCCAAACCCATCTCTATAAGTCAGGTTCGCCGTCTGCTTGATGAGCCAGCCCGGCAATCTAGACCGGAGGCAGAGAGGGATACCGCCATACTGCACCTGCTTTATGCCAGCGGGATGAGAGTGAGCGAGCTCGTGTCCTTGAACCTGGATGATATCGACATAAAAAGTGGCTTTGTCCGTTGCTTCGGTAAGGGACATAAAGAGCGAATTATCCCGATCCACGAGCGAGCGGCACGGGCCGTAGATGAATACTTAAAGAAGGTTCGCCCCCGCCTGGTACAGGGTCGAGATGAGCCAGCGCTATTCCTCAACGCCCGGGGGGAGCGGTTGACAAGGCAGGGGCTCTGGCAGATATTGAAGGATTATGCCAAGGCAGCTGAACTGGAAGGTATTACCCCACATACCCTGAGACATAGTTTTGCCACCCACATGCTGAGTGGTGGGGCTGACCTGAGGTCGGTTCAGGAACTACTGGGACACGCCAATATCTCAACAACCCAGGTCTATACCCATCTCACTACCGACCATATCCGCCGTACCTACGAGAAGTCCCACCCCAGGGCTAAGTAATAGGGAGCATCCGAAACGCTTATCGGAGGTTTTAGATGGCCAGTAAATCACGGCGCAAGCGAGGAAAGCAGTCATTTCCGAGTAAAAAAAGGAGGAGGAAGCAGACCCCCACTTTCGCAGCTGCTGAGGAGGAAGTAGCCACTCCAACCATCACGCCAGCTACCCCTCTCCCGGCGACCGCCCGCGCCGTAGCTAAGCCGGAGCCAAAACCCGCCCCAGCGGCCGCCAGCTACCCTTTTGTCGCCGGCGAGCTTAAACGGATTGGAATTATGGCCGGGATTATGCTGGCCGTGCTTATTGTACTATCCCGTGTTCTATCCTGAGCCGTCCTGACAGCGGGTATCCACATGGATTTTGAGGCAGCGAGAGCCAGACTGGTTGAACAGCTCAGTGCTGAGATTAAGGATAAGCGAGTACTAGCTGCTATGGCACGCGTGCCGCGGGAGTGCTTTGTGCCCCCGGATGAGCAACATCTAGCCTATGAAGATATGCCGCTGCCGATTGGTTTAGAACAGACAATTTCACAGCCTCTTATAATTGCCCTGATGACAGAAGCTCTGGAGCTTACCGGCAGTGAAAAGGTATTAGAAATAGGTACTGGCAGCGGCTATCAGGCGGCCATCCTCGCCGAGTTAGCCCGCTCCGTGGTGACCACAGAACGCTTCCCCACCCTCGCTCAGCAGGCGAGAAAGGTGCTTGACGACCTCGGCTATGCCAACATCGAGATTTACCCGGCTGAAGAGACCCTGGGATATCAACGTGAGGCACCCTACGATGCCATAATGGTTACCGCCGCCGCTCCCCAGGTGCCAGCTGATCTGCTCGCTCAACTGGCTATCGGAGGCAGGATGGTAATTCCAGTGGGGTCGCGCCATGTACAGGAGCTCCTGAAAATCACCAAGAAGAAAAGGAAGAACGTCGTCCAGAACTTAGGCGGCTGCCGCTTTGTTCCTTTGGTTGGTAAGGGCGCCTGGGAAGATAAGTAAAACGCCCCTCTGGTGATTCTTCTTGGTCTAGAGAAAATATTGGTATATAATAAACTGCAAATTATGAATACTCCCCGGGCGGACAACATCTAGCCTACAAGGAGGTAAGTTTGGAAATCTACGAAGCAATTATGTCCCGGAGGTCGATTCGCAAGTATAAGACCACCCCGGTAGATGATGAAACTCTGGAGCGCATCCTGGAGGCAGCCCGCTGGGCACCGTCCTGGGCCAATACCCAGTGCTGGAGATTTATTGTGGTGCGGGATGCCGATACCAAGAATAAGCTGGCGGCTACGCTTCCTGAGACTAACCCGTCTTATGATGCTGTCAAAGAAGCCCCGGTAGTGATTGTAGCCTGTGCTGAGCTGGGCAGAGCCGGCTACATTAAAGGAAAACTGGCTTCTGACAAGGGTGAATCATGGTATATGTTTGACGTGGCACTGGCAATGCAGAACCTGGTACTGGCGGCTAATTCTCTGGGACTGGGCACGGTTTACATCGGATGGTTTGATGCTGGGAAGGTAGCCAGTATCCTGGAGGTACCGCCGGGTTCCTGTGTGGTAACCATGACCCCCTTGGGCTACCCTGACCAGAAGCCCAGCCCAACATCGAGAAAAGAGCTTCCCCGAATTATCTCCTACGAAAAATACAATTTTTCGTAGCAAGGTGGCCTATTTAGGCTAGTAAGTAGAGTTCGTAGCCATGCTCAAGGAGGTGCTAAATGTATGAGATAGGTCTGGCTATTCCCTACTGGGTGGTTGTTTTAATGTGGATAGCCAGAATAGTAGTGCTGGTTGCTATCTGTACCCTCCTTGCCTGGCTTGGAATTAGAGCCCTGGATGCCCTTACCCCCCATATTAAGGAACGGGAACGCATCGGGGAAAGTCCGGTTTCCACCGGCCTCTTCATTGCCGGTTTTTTTATTCTGGTCGGGCTGGTCATTCACGGAGCGGCCACTGCTTATACCGCCGTCGGCACTTCTGCCCTCAACTTCATCTTCGACTTTAGAACCTGGGGGCTGGTTGCTGTCAGCTTTGCCATAAGCCTGTTAATCGGCATCGCAATCATGCGTATTGTGGATAAGCTGACCCCCAAGATACCATTCCTGAGCGTTAACAAAAGCCCGCTGGCAGTAGGTATCTATGTCTTTGGTTATCTCATCTTCTTCGGCTTAATCCTCCATGCTGCCCTAACGACACCGCTGTGAAAAAGATAAGGATTTTAGCCATTTTAGTATCCGTACTTCTGGCCGGGCTTATTACCACGAACTACGCCCGGGCAACGGCGTCGGCTAACTTCAACGAGCTTGACGGTGAGGTCTTTGATGATTGGGGAATATTCCGAACCAGAGCCTCTGGCGAGGACGGTTTCTACCAGCTGTCGGAAACCACCTTCCGTCCGGTCATTGCCTTTGAGAGCCTGGGAGCAGATGCCGCTCTAGCCTACAGCCTGGGAAAGGATTTTGCCGATGAGCACCCGGATGAAATACAACGGGCCGAGGCAATATTTCACTTTGTCCGGGACAGAGTGCAGTACACCCCAGATGTAGACCAGTTCGGCTTTGAAGAATTTGCCCAGAATGCCGATGAGCTGGCAACAACCATCAACCAAGATGGCATTGGGCATGGTGACTGTGAGGATAGCGCTGTTCTGCTGGCAGTGATGTATAAGGGTGCCGGCTACCGCTCGGCGATAGCCGTCGGCCAGGGGCACACCGCATGCCTGGTTTACCTTCCCGACTATGACAAAGCCACCGCCGTCTTTAAGCTGGACGGTGAGCCGGGCTGGATCTGGGCTGAGGCTACCGGCAGTAACAATCCCCTGGGCTGGGTGCCCAAGGAATTCATCAATGCTCAGGTGCCCGTTTATGAGATTGACGAAGAACCCGTGGAACAACGAGAACCACCCCCCGAACCCGCGACCGCCATTGCCCCCGGCACTGGCGGCTCCTCCATATCCGTACCCTCTCCCTTCCTGCTGGTGATGGTCTTCTTCTGGGTTATTTCCCTGGCGCGGAGGCGGCGACGGCGCGCCTACTACCGCTAATCTTGATACTGGCTACCGTTCTTTCTGTCCAACAAACTCCAGCGCTGCGGAATTAAGGCAGTAAAGCAGTCCGGTTGGCGGCGAGCCGCCATCAACGGCATGCTCCGGATGAGCATCGCCGGCATTTCACCTCAGTCCGCACCATTCCCCTGACCTGT
>CAZHRO010000005.1:5016-11079 GCA_964535045.1 uncultured Dehalococcoidales bacterium
AGCATTTTCCGCCAGTCCTCATCGCCCTTGATGACCCTCTTTGGCATAACTTCTTCCGGTTTAGAGGTTTAGACGCGCAACTGGTTTATGATTTCTAATGAGCTCAGCAGACTGACCCCGATATTTTTTAGCTCAGTTAAACCACGCTCGTAAATCTGTGATATAGCATCAGTGGCCAGAACAATACGGAAATCCCGTTCGCTGGCCTCGTAGATGGTAGTACGCGGGCAATTGGGGAAATTGCAGCCGCAGACGATGATAGTGTTAACACCCTGACTTTGCAGATGTTGCTCCAGAGGGGTTTGAAAGAATGCCCCCCATCTTGGCTTGTACATAACCCACTCTTTAGAACCAATCAACTGTAACTTCCCGGCAAGAAGCCTTTCTGTATCCAGTTTGACCCCGGGTGCTGGTTTAAGCTCTTCCACCAGTTCCGCCCCTTCACTGTCGGGAACCACCATTCTCCTCCCGTTCTCGATAGCCTTACGCCGACACAGGTCGGCATTCGAACCATCAGCCAGATAAAGCCGGACAACGTGGACAATTGGCCTCTGCTGCTCTCGGAATCTTCGTAGCAGCCGCTGGATACCAGGCAAAACCTCCATCGTGCCTGGAATCTCTATCGGTGCGCCGGGCAGAGTAAAGTCGCGTTGCACGTCGATTGTGAGTAGCACCACTTTTTCGAAGTCGGGCTTTACATACTTATCCACCTCAGCCCCTCCTGGGCACCGCTATCATTGGGATGTTTATACGCTGTCAGCAACGTATCCTCAGCCGTGTCATAGACACTTTAAGCAGGCGAGCCCTCTTTGTCAAGAACCTCTCTTATAAATCCTTTGATTATGCTATAATTAAACGAAGAGTCATGGCCAGTTATGAGTTAAGCCCAGGAACAGTAAGGGAAGCTACTCTCAGGGCAGCAGAAATCCTCACTGGCATGGGTTATCATGGCAAGTATGGCAGTGTTCACCTATTGAGGCTAAACATTCAAACTAACACTCTTACAGCAATACTCCATAATATGATTGCTTGGCAGATAAGTGAACTCGATGGTAGATGGACATTTCACGCCAAAGGTGGACCTACCCCTGATTTAACAGGTCTATCAGGCGCAGGAGTTCAAGTCAAAGTCACCAGCAATAAATAGATTAAAGGAAATCAAGTATCTCCGAATGAAGGATATTATATCGCGGTAAAATACACCAAAGAAGACTTCAGCATAAGAATTGGTTGGATTTTGATGGGGGAACTATTTAAAGATGACTGGGAAAGACCGCCGGGAACCCAGTGGGCTATTCTTAAGCCTCAAGCCAAAGATAGATTGCGGAGAATCTACCCGTGAAAGCACCATACTTTGTAACTCCAGGGCATCATAACGAGGTTATTACCCTATATTTACAAGATTGCATTGAAGGGATGTCCAGGACAATTCCCAAAGGTTCCGTAGATGTAGTGGTTACATCCCCTCCTTATAATATCGGTGTCCCTTATAATAGTTACCATGACCAGAAACCGTACAAAGACTACCTGAACTGGATTAAGAAGGTAGGCCAAAAAGTGTACTGCGTGTTGAATGACGGCGGCTCATTCTTCCTGAACGTCGGCGGTACACCGTCCAATCCTTGGATTCCGCTAGACATTGCTCAAAAACTGCGCAGGCACTTTGTCCTCCAGAACGTGATTCACTGGGTGAAGTCAATTGCCATAGGTAAGGGGGATGCGGGTAATTATCCCAATATAATAGGAGATATCGCCGTCGGACATTACAAACCCATAGCTGGCCGGCGATTCCTGCACGACTGCCACGAGTATATTTTCCATTTTACTAAGAATGGTGACGTCCCTGTTGACAGGCTGGCCATCGGGGTACCTTATCAGGATAAATCTAACATTGGGCGGTGGAACTCGGCAAAACAAGATAAGAGGTGCCGAGGCAATACCTGGTTCATCCCTTATGAAACCATAAGAAACAGAGAGAGCCAGAGGCCCCACCCATCAACCTTCCCCACAGGCCTACCTGAGATGTGTATCAAACTTCACGGGTGCGAGAGCATAAAACTTGTCCTTGACCCATTCGTCGGCATCGGCTCTACAGCTTTAGCTTGCCTTCGCTTGGGGGTTTCGTTTGTAGGATTTGATATTGACCCTAAGTATCTGGATACAGCATCTAATCGTATCCGCTCCTACCTAGAGACCAAAAGTTTGATTCCAGCTTAGGTATGAACACCAAGAATATCAATTTTTGTTCACTCCCTAATAGTTTGAGATGATTCCAGTAAAGCTATCGCTGCGCAACTTCATGTGCTACCGGGATAACGTGCCGCCGCTATCCTTCGAGGGTATTCACACCGCCTGCATCGCCGGCGATAACGGCAACGGTAAGTCGACCCTGATTGACGCCATGACCTGGGCGTTATGGGGAAGGGCCAGAGCCAAGCACGATGACGACCTCATTCATCTTGGCAAGGGAGAGATGGAGGTGGAGTTTGACTTTACCGTTGAAGCGCAGACCTACCGCATCATCCGTAAGCGCACCAAATCCAGGCGGCGGGGCGGGCAGGGAAAGTCCATCCTTGAGTTCCAAATAGCAACCGACGGCGGTTACCGGGCACTCACCGCTAGTAGTATTGCCCAGACTCAGCAGAGGATTATCAGTGTCCTCCATATGGACTACACCACCTTCGTTAACAGCGCTCTGCTCCTACAAGGGCGCGCCGATGAGTTTACCCTCAAGCGCCCCGTGGAGCGAAAGCAGGTGCTGGCTGACATTCTGGGGCTTTCCTTCTACGACGCCCTGGAGGAGAGGGCTAAAGAACAGGCTAGAGAGCGGGAAATTGAAAAGACGCGGCTTGAGAGTCAGGTCACTGAGATAGACCAGGAAATAAGCCAGAAAGCAGGCTACGAAGCTGAATTTAAGGCCGGACAGATAAGGCTTGCCGCAGTAGAAGAGGCGGTGAGCAAGCAGGAAGCCAGGCTCAACAGCCTGCGGCGGGAAAAGGAAGCCTTAGAAAACAAGAGGAATGAACTCACTCAGCTAGAGGAACGCCTTGCCAGGGCAGTACGGGACCTTGAGAGATGGGATGACCTGGGTAAACAGCACCAGCTGAGGCTCAAGGAGTATGAGGCACTAATCGTCCAACGCTCAGCGATAGAAGAAGGCTACTCCCGGTTCACCCAGGCCAAGAGCCTGAACAGCGAGCTTGACCGGAAGCTGAGGATGGTAAGTACCCTGAACGAGCACAAGCACCGCCTGGAGCTAACTATTGCCCAGGCGGGACAGGCTCTAATTAAGGAGCACGCCGTAGCGCAAAGCCAGATTAGCGAACTGGAAAGCGGTTGGCAGCGACTACCTTCTCTCCAGCAAGAGCTACAGCAGGTGCAGCTAAAGCTAAAGCAGCTGTCTGAGTCAGAAGAAAGATTAAGTCGAGAAAAGCAGGACAACCAGGAACTAAGCACCCAGATCAACTATCTAGAGTCCAACCGGACCCGGCTGGAGCGGGAACTAAAAGAATTAGGGGAAAAGCTTGACCTCCTGCTAACTCAGGAGGGTACCAAGTGCCCCCTCTGCGAGACTGAACTTGAGGAGGAGGGGATAAAGGTTATTGAAACCAAATACACTGCCGACCGGCAAAGTAAAATTGAATCTTTAAGGTCAAATGAGGCCGAATTAAAACGGAAGAAGACGGAGTTTCTACGACGCGAAAGCGAGCTATCACAGCTTGAAAGCAGGTTAACTCAGGAGAAAGCTTCCCTCCAGACTAAGGCTGGCAGCCTCCTCCAGGAGATAACTAGGGCTGAAGAGGACAAAAATCGGCTCAGCGAGGTAAGAAAGGGCCTGGCTGAGATTGAAGGACACCTGGCGAGAAGAGACTTTGCCCTCAGCGAGCAGCAGGCGCTAAAGGAACTTGAAGACGAGCTTACCAGACTTAGCTACAGTCCAAGGGAACACGACGAAGTCCGCCAGCTCTTAAGCCAGCTGGAAAAATATGAAGACCTGAAGGGAAAGCTGGACGAGGCCGAAAGGCTCGTAAAGCAGGAAAGAGAGTCCGTTGCCAGAGCCGGGGAGGCCGCTCAAGAGCTGCGCCGTAGCCTCGAACTAGGAAACCAGCAAAAGCAATCGCTGAGCGCGGAAATCAGCCGGCTGCCACAGGTACTAAATAGCTACGCCCAGGCTGAAAATGAATACCGGGAATTAGCATCCAGACAAAAACAGGCTCAGGAAGCAATGGGGGTGCTGAAAGCAAAACTGGAACGCCTTGAAGAGCTGGTGATAAAAAGGCAGGAGAAGGGGAAACTCTTAACTCGAGCGGCGAAAGAGGCGAGTCTCTATAAGGACCTGGCTCAAGCCTTCGGCAAGAGCGGAATTCAGGCCCTGCTCATTGAAAGTGCTCTCCCTGAGATTGAGACTGAAGCTAACGAAATACTTTCTCGCATGACGGACAACAGAATGCACATCAAGATTGAGCCGCAGCGAGAAACCAGAGCCGGTAATGTCATGGAGACGCTGGACATAAAAATTGCTGATGAGCTGGGAACGAGAAACTACGAAATGTATAGCGGGGGTGAAGCCTTTCGCATCAATTTTGCCATTCGTATCGCTCTCTCCAAACTGCTGGCAAGACGAGCCGGGGCTCCACTACCCACCCTGGTCATTGATGAAGGCTTCGGTACCCAGGATACTACCGGAATTGAGAAGCTCAAGGAAGCCATTAACTCGATTCAAGACGACTTTGAGAAGATACTGGTTATCACTCATATTGAGGAATTGAGAGATGCCTTCCCCACCCGCATTAATGTTATCAAGACCGGGAGCGGTTCTACTTTTGAGGTCAGTTAAAATTGCCCCCAAATCGAGGTCTCTTCTATAACCCGAGGTCACTGGCAATGGCCTGCATTGCCTTAAGCCCCAGCTCAATAAACTCACCAAGCTCGAGCCCGAGCTCCTGACAGGTCAGGAGCTGCTCTCTATCCACCGCGGCTGCAAACCTGCTTTCCTTAAACCTTCTGAGCACCGATTTAGCGGTAAGACCGGCCAATTTCTTATCCGGCCTGACCAGAACCGCCGCCGTAATCAGCCCGGTTAAGGGGTCAGCGCAGAATAGCGCCTTATCCAGCTTAGACTCACAGGGAATGCCGTGGGCCTGATTATGGCAGAGAATGGCATGAGCCATCGCCTCACTCGCTCCCAGCTCTCGAGCCAGGTCAGCCCCCAGCTTGCTGTGAGTCTTCATGTCTCCCGCGGTGAGCTCCACGTCGATATCGTGTAAGAGACCGGTAAGCCCCCACTCCTCCTCATCCTCACCCAGGCGCTGGGCCAGCGCCCGCATTACCGCCTCAGCAGCTAACATGTGCTTTACCAGGTTTTTGTTCTCCACATTCTCCCTGACCGAATCTAGCACCTCTTTTCGCTTCATCTATCACCTCCCTTCCTCTCAAGCGGTCTCAAAAATAAGGATAGTATAAGTATCGCCACGCTGGCAACCCCGCAGATTAAAAAGGCGCGCTGATAACTGCCAGTAACGTCAAATATGTGACCAGCCAGCAGGGGGCCAATAGCACCCCCGATGGTACCGCTGAAGAAAACACCGCCGAAGATTGCGCCGTGTGAACTTAGACCGAATAGGTCAGCTACCAATGGTGAGAGCACAGTAAAGAAGCCGCCGTGACTAAAGCCATAGACGGCGGCAAAAAGGTATAACATCCACAATTCGCTGGCAAACTGAAGCCAGCCTAGACTGGCCACTAAAATTATAGAGCAGATAATAACCACCCTCTTGGTTCCAATTTTATCACCAACACCGCCCATTACCGCCCGGCCCGCCATACTTACCCCCCCGATGGTAGACAGAACACCGGCAGCACTTGTCAGGGGAATGCCAAGGTCAATTGCATGAGGGGCAATATGAACCAGCATGGTCTGGGCGCAGAACATGGTGAGGGCGTAAATGGCACAGAGTATTCGGAACTGGCTGGTGTGCATTGCTTCCCGGAGAGAAAACCCTTCATCCTTCCAATTTGGACTGTCAGCGCTGGCTTCATCTGCCCCGTAGGGTAACAGCCCTT
>CAZHRO010000005.1:11089-14711 GCA_964535045.1 uncultured Dehalococcoidales bacterium
TCACGCCTGAGGAACTGGGCTGCTGTGACGATTACTGCCAGGACCGCAATACCTAGGATGATGTATGAGTCACGCCAGCCGTAGCTAGAGATAAGCCGAGTTGCCACTAGCGGTAGAACCAGCATGCCGACACCGGTCCCCATCTTTATAATGCCGGTCATCATTCCCCTTCTCTTGACAAACCATCTGGCGACGGTGGATAGTGGTAAAACATCCATACCACTGAAGCCGATTCCCGCTATCACCCCGTAGAAGAGATATAGCTGCCAGGTAGCGTTAATCTGCGACATCAGTAAATAGGCTGAACCCAAAAACACGCCGCAACCAATCATAACCATCCTGGGGCCAGTCTTATCACCCAGCCTGCCGGCGAGAATGCCAACAAAACCCAATACAATGCTAGTTAACGAAGCAGCACCGGAAATTGTCGCCCGGGGCCAGCCAAACTCAGCCAAAAAAGAGCTGAAAAAGACACCAAAGGTGTCGAGCATGCCCCAGGACAGTGCCTGGATACAGAAACCGACCAGGACTATAATATAGCCATAAAAGACCCTGGGCTTCTTATCGTTGGTCAAGCCCGAATTTCGTCTGTTCAGTGGCAACTGGCTCCTCCACCGAGAAAAATAAAAGGGGGCAACTCTGAATCCCCCCGGACTGCTCGGCACTAAATTGAAAAGACCTGACTATTATAGAAGTCAGCCGGTTAAAGCATACTCTATATCTTTAGCCAATACCCTATCCAGATACTGCCCGGTGGCTGAGGAGCGCTCCCGGGCTATCTCCTCAGGCGTGCCTGTAGCAACAATACAGCCACCCCGGTCACCAGCCCCGGGCCCGAGGTCAATGATATGATCAGCGTTCTTAATTACGTCCAGATGGTGCTCAATGACAATCACGGTGTTACCATTGTCAACCAGGCGCTGCAGCACCCGCAAGAGTGCCGCCACATCATCAAAGGCAAGGCCGGTAGTCGGCTCGTCGAGGATATAGAGGGTGCGCCCGGTAGACCGCCGCGATAGCTCGGTGGCCAGTTTTACCCGCTGCGCCTCACCACCGGAGAGGGTCGGCGCCGGCTGCCCCAGGCGAATATAGCCCAGCCCAACATCATGCAGGGTCTCCAGCTTATTCTTAACTTTAGGGAAGTGCTCAAAAAAACTGAGCGCCTGCTCCACCGTCATATCCAGTACCTCAGCGATGTTTTTACCCTTAAACCTGATCTCCAGCGCCTCGCGGTTATAGCGCTTCCCCTTACATACCTCACAGGGCACGGTGACATCGGGCAGAAACTGCATCTCAATCTGAGTAAAACCCTCACCGCGACAGGCTTCGCAGCGTCCGCCTTTAACATTGAAGGAGAAACGACCCGGCGCATAGCCCCTCATCCTGGCCTCGGGAACTGTAGCAAAAAGCTCCCGAATCGGGGTAAAGGTGCCGGTGTAGGTCGCCGGGTTGCTGCGCGGGGTACGTCCAATCGGCGACTGGTCAATATTGATTACCTTATCAATGTTCTCAACACCGAGGATATCATCGCAGTCACCCGCCCTCTCCCGCGACTTATAAAGCATTCGAGCCAGATTATGATAGAGCACTTCATCAATGAGGGTGCTCTTGCCACTGCCTGAGACCCCGGTAACACAGACAAACCTGCCCAAGGGAATGTGGACGTCTATATTCTTCAGGTTGTTCTGTCTTGCCCCCCGGATCACTATCTCGTCACCAGAGCCAGGACGACGTTTGGAGGGCAGGGGAATCTGTTTTCGCCCGCTGAGATACTGTCCGGTTATTGACTGCCTTGAGTCCATAATCTCGCCCAAGGTGCCGGTAGCCATAATTTCCCCTCCGTGCTCTCCCGCCCCCGGTCCCATATCAATAATGTGGTCGGCAGCCCGCATCATCGCCTCGTCGTGCTCCACCACCAGTATCGTATTACCCAAATCCCGAAGCCGCTTCAGGGTCTCAATCAAGCGGAAGTCATCGGCAGGGTGCAGACCTACGGTCGGCTCATCACAGATATAGAGCACCCCCATCAACCCACTACCTATCTGGGTGGCCAGACGAATCCGCTGTGCCTCACCGCCAGAAAGAGTCACCGAGGGGCGGTCCAGAGTAAGATAGTCCAGCCCCACATTCTCAAGGAAGCCCAGCCGGGTCCCGATCTCCTTGAGAATTTGATGGGCTATCACCTGCTCACGCTCACTGAGTATCGGCTCCTTGCCAGTCAGGGACTCTACCCACTCTATTGCCTGTGAAACCGACATGGAGCTAACCTCCATGATATTCTTGCCCCCAATTGTTACTGCTAAGGACTCTGGTTTCAGCCGCCTTCCCTGACAAACGGGACACTCCCTGGTTACCATATAGCGTTCCAGCATCCGCCGTGAATTCTCTGACTCCGTATCGCGATAGAGCCTCTCCAGTCTGGGAATTACACCCTCGTAGCCAGTGAAATACTGCCTTACCCGACCGAAACGGCGATAACTTTTTAGCTCGCCTTCCTCCCCATAAAGCACCAGCTTAAGCTGTTCTTCAGTCAGATCTCGTACGGGGGTGTAAATAGAAAAACCGTAACGCCTTCCCAGGTCGCTGAGCTGCTCGAGGTACCAGAACCCTGATTGGTAGGGCCGAATGGCTCCCTCAGCGATGGAAAGTCTATTATCAGGAATGATGAGATCGGGACTCAATTCCTGTTTGAAGCCTAGCCCGCTACAGGCCGGGCAGGCACCATGAGGGCTGTTAAAGCTGAAGGTTCGCGGGGCAATCTCACCCAGACTAATGCCGCAGTGTACACAGGCAAAGTGCTCCGAAAAGAGTAACTCTTCACCATCGATGATAGACACCAGCACCACCCCACCCCCAAGCTTGAGTGCCGTTTCCACCGAATCAGCGATACGGCCCTGGCTGCCGCTCTGCCCGATTATCAATCGGTCGACAACCGCTTCAATCGAGTGTTTCTTGTTTTTATCCAGCTGAAACTCGGTAACCAGGTCGTAAATCCGCCCGTCGACCCGAACCCTGGCGTAGCCCGCCCGGCGCAGGTCCTCAAATACCGCCTGGTACTCACCCTTACGGTCCTTAACCAGAGGGGCTAAAATCATAATCCGACTGCCTGCGGGCAGGGCTTGAACCGCATCAACAATCTGCTGCACGGTCTGCATGGCAATCTCCCGCCCGCACTTCGGGCAGTGGGGATGCCCCACCCGGGCAAAAAGGAGCCGCAGATAGTCATAGATTTCGGTCACCGTTCCCATTGTTGACCTTGGATTCCGACCGGGTCCCTTCTGGTCGATAGAAATAGCCGGGCTTAGCCCTTCAATATAGTCAACATCGGGCTTCTCCAGCCGACCCAGGAACTGGCGGGCATAGGCCGATAGCGATTCTATATAGCGGCGCTGCCCCTCAGCATAGATGGTGTCGAACGCCAGTGAACTCTTCCCCGAACCCGAGACACCGGTAATAACCACCAGTCTATCGCGCGGAATAACAACGTCTATGTTCTTGAGGTTATGCTCTCGAGCTCCTCTGACAATTATCGAATCTAGTGTCATAGCCTCCTCCGTGGCTTAACAGCTTTATTGTAGCACCAGACGTAAAAACAAAACAACAAAAGTCCGTCCGTTGACAT
>CAZHRO010000006.1:0-14387 GCA_964535045.1 uncultured Dehalococcoidales bacterium
CGTGAGCCTTACCCGGATAAGGGAACCGTCGCCGGGGATGGTCAGAGCGTGAAAGTAGTCAGGCTCGGTGCCAGAGTGCAAGCGAGTCCAGTCCAGCCTCACGACTCCGGCTATCTTGTTCTTGGCTAAAAGCTTAACGTAGGGAATGTGGCTTGCCTCTTTCTGGGCGGCGAGCAGGGTTGATGATAAGCTCCTCAAAATGACCTCCTTTCATCCCCCGGGCTGACCGGGAATCCAGGGTGTGCCCCAGAAGAGGTGTCCCAGCAGGATGCCGAGAGCCGTGGTTAGAGCCAGCCACAGAAGCGGCCTCTGGTGGTAGGAATCCCGAATAATATAGCTCCAGGGACGACCCCCGATTCTGGACCACAGGGCTTTATAGATTCTGGATAGCAGGTCTTGATTCATTCTTTCTTCAGCCTTTTAAAAGCTCTTTCCCCGAAATACTCTATAATAACGGCGGTAATGAGCCAGGCGAGAGGCTGGGGTATTTCCGTTTTGTTCATTACGCAGACACCGTAGACGAGAAACCCCCAGATTATGATGAAGGGCCTGACCGCACTTTTTATTAGCTCCGTCCATTCTGTCATCTGCTTTCTGTTACCTCTCTTGAACGTCCCAAGCTAATGGCTATGACTCTTCGGTAAAGAGCTGCTGGGTTCGGAGCCGTTGCCGTCTTCCCAGTTGTTTTAGCCTTTCCCGGAAGATTATCAGCCTCTCGTTGCCCCAGGTTCGGTATTCCTCAGCGGTCATCCTGCCGCCGACATTGACCCTGTTTATGGCGTGGACAGCCCAGCTCACGGCCGCATAGCCGCAGGCGCCGGTAGCCACCAGGTCATCGTATTCACTGGGAAGGGTGGAGCCATTAGCGTCAATAACATGGAGTGTCCCGTAGTAGATGGCGCAATCAGAACCGTCAGGTTCAGGGCCGCTAATTATGGTCATAGTATTTCCCCAGACGGAGAAGCGCTGGTAGGCAGCCGGGGACTCATCCAGCGGATACTCCACGGCTTGAAGCATAACCCGGTTGGTGAGGCTGGAGATATCCAGCTCTCGGGAACCACTCACTGTCGGCAGAATAGCCTTAGTCGGCAGTGGTAACCTTTCCGACAGCTCCCTCAGGGCACGACTGATGTGTCTCGTCAGTTCCTCATCTGACCACTGTTGGGGAGAATCCTCGTCTTTAAGGTCCCGCCTCACCAGGGTTATCATTTCGGATATATTCATGGTTTACCTCCTTGGTAGCCTTCCTCCCGGTCGTTTTCTGGTAAGTCGCTTTTATACTTTTATTATTCAGGATTATGATGGCTATAAATCGACCTTCCTGGAGGGTATTCTTGCCTTCCCCTTTTTATCTAGCAGCTTCATATTGCTGGTGCCGGTTGCGGTCATAATCCTGACGCCGAGCCTTTCTGAACCGTAGCCTGCTTCTTCATTAGTAATTAACGCTCGCAGACCGGCCAGGGCTTCAAGCCCGGCGCCACTATCAGTGGCGAGCAGAGCTTTAAGCACGGTGGCGGTCTCGATACCGGAGGCAGCATCGGAAAGGAGTACCTCGCGCTTCGGTAGCTTTTCTACACCAGAACCGGTCTCGCTAGTTATCATTAACCGAGAGAGGACTAAATCAATACCGGAACCGGTCTCGGTGTTGATTAAAGCTGCTAACAGAGCTGAAGTGGCCTCGCTTCCCCCTCCGCTGTCAGGCTGAGAAAGTACCCTTGATAGCAGAGATTCATTACCGCTTCCCGTTTCACCCTGTTCAAACGTTGCCAGTAGACCGGATTCCTCGGCGCCTGAGCCGGCATCAGACGAGCTTTTAGCGCTCATAACGATATCAAGATGGCTATTCTCAAAACCTGAGCCAGCATCGGAAAGGATTACCTCACGGTTCAATAGCTTCTCTATCCCGGAGCCAGTCTCCGAGCCGGTTAAGGTTGCTTCTGGTGCTGGCGTGCCCTCGACTCCACTACCGCTATCAGCTTTACTCATTAATGCCAGCGGACTACCACTTAGCTTGGCATCTGAACCTGAGCCACTATCAGAGGAGGTCTTCTCGGTTACTGCGGTATAGTCAACCTCTACATAGACCTGGGTGCAATAGCACTCTGTGAACTTGGCACCCATGGCTACACCTATTTGCAGCTTATCTATCTCATCCCATGTCCAGGCACTGCCCGTTGCTGGATTGGTTGCCCACTCTTCACTGTAGTTTGCCCATGTCCCGTCACCAGTCATGCTTTTCTCAGCACCCTCACTAACTGTATCGGGAGCACCACTACCAGTGCCTGACTTGATGCATATTTTTAGTTTGCCAGTAAAACCATTATCCCTACAGCGACTGTAGACCGTAATCTTATTTATTGTTCCAGAGCCTACACTATGGTCATCAATATTATATAGGTCACGCTGCATTGGTGACTCATTATAGTTCCTGATATAGGTGGTACCATCATCTGCCGAAGCTTCGTCTACACAGGTATAGTGGTTGGGGCAGGATGAGCAACCAGTTACGTTCTGAATGTTGCACTCATCACCAGGCGCATTAGGTCTTAAAGTCTCTACCGCCATTTTAGCTCCAGTGCCTCCCGGTCAGCCCTAGTGGCTTTAGTCTCAAAGTCTCCTCTATCCCTGAAGCCCAGCTCTTTCATGTTTAGTTCCTCACTGGCACTGAAGAACTCATCGAGAGAGCTAAAGCCCAGCTCTTTAAGGTCGTTCTTTAGCCTTTCCAGCAACGGGGTATGGTCATCATGAATTTGCGGGTACCAGGTTTTGGTGTGCAGTTGAGCGTGGGCAGCCCGGTAGGTGCTAACCGCCCGGCGCCCAAGCTCAACCCTATCACTGAAATTAATCCCAGATGCCATGTCTCGCGCTCTCCTCAGGAGAGTGTAATTTCAACCTCTAGTGTCCAGGTGCCCGAACTCTTGGTGCCTAAATTCTCCACCTTTCGGTTGAGGCACTTACCGCTGGTCGACTGTTTCACCACCCATTCATTCCAGGTGTAGTTAGCTTCCGAGTCGCCAAAGCTGGCTTTAAAAGTTGCCTTCTGGCTGGTGGAGGTGGGGTAGGCCGATTCCATCCCCTTATAGGTCTTGTTGGTGGCTGCCTGCAGGTCGGTTTGGGTGGCATCGGCTGCGGTATTGGAGTCACCAACCCCAATCTGGGCATGGGTGTTGTCAAAGATATGGTCGGCACCGGAGACGGCCCCGGTGACCAGGTCCCAGATCTCGTCAATTCCGGTATTTAGAAGGCAGTTTCCCTCGCCCTCTATCACCTCATAGGGCTTAAAGAGCTTGTGGAAGCTGGCCTCCTCGCCTCTAGCCCGGTAGGATTCAATATCCTCGTGATACTTACTGAGCCGATAGCGGCAAAACCAGTTAGCCAGTTCCTGTTTTGGCATTTTCAAACCTCCGATTAAGAATCTCCAGATCTTGTTTTGGACTTCTAATTTGTCAAGGGAACCCTCAAAACCGAGGGTTCCCTTTAAGCTATATCTCTGATGTGCCGAGCTGAAGATAGACGGTAGCCAGGATACCGCCCGGCGCACAATTGGTGGCATCGGTGGACTTAACCTTGACCTCGATGCTATCACCCTCGCTCACCGGAGCCACGTCCTTATCAAAGCGGGAGATAGCGTAGTCGGCACCAGCTGAGCTACCTGCCCCGGCGATGGTAACCTCAGTACCATCAACCCGACTACCGGCAACGTAAACTGAGCCGATAACATCATCCCCCGCGCTCTGTGGGGACTCAATCTCAAGGTCGATACCCCGGATAGCTCCGTTCTGAATGGCAGTAAGCTTACTTACTGAACCGGCACCCTGAACTGGTGCCAGAGCTTCGTCAGTCTCTCCCAGGGCGCTGGTAGCCTTGTCCAGCTCAAAGGTAAGGGCAATAATTCCCGAAATCTCTATGGCCATAGTCTTAAACCTCCAGTACTAAAACGTTCCACACTAGCCTGTACTCTGGCTGGTCGTTAGCTCAGTCTTGAACTCCAATCAGGGCGGCGGCTTTAACCGAGGAGAAAAGAGCCAGTGAGCAGTACCACTTGATCCTGGTTCGGGAGGCATCTTTACTCTCCAGAGGACCAACTGGCTCTACCTGAAGGTGTCCCGGGCTGGTCAGGCCGCAGAGAGCACCCTCCCCGAACTGAAGAGCGTAGATGGTGGAACAGGTGCCGCCGGTGGTTCCGGTTTCGACGCTGGATTCCAGGGTGTGGGTGTCCAGAATCCAGTCGTTGACCCCGATGGGGATGCCGTCCCAGAGCTGGATAAAGTTCCCGAAGCTGTCGCGGTCGGTTACCATCATCCCGGAGTTGGCCGACCTGACCAGGGCGTTAAGCTTTCTCCGCGTGCGGCGGCTCATGAGAAGGATATCCGGCTTACCCCCCTTTACGGCATCAATAAGCTCGTCCAGTTTATCCAGGGTGAGAGTGGCACCGGTGGTTCCCATAGCAATCACCTGGCTGCCGGCAGTGGTGGTATCAATAAGCTTCCTCAAACCGTCAAACTGTTTTGTGTTGGCGACCGAGTCGCCGTAGACAAAGGTCTCCTCAAACTTGTCCTTGAGTGCCTTTGCCTTGAGCTCGATAACGGCGGCTTCCAGGTCCTGAAGATTACTCCGGGTGGCCTTGAGGAAGTTATCCACGTCGGCATCACCACCCATAATTCTCAGGGTCGTCGTTATCTGGTCGAAGGTTGGTGTCGACTCGGCCCAGGTATCACCCACATCGTAGAAGTCAATCTCCGGCAGGGTGTTCTCGCGATTGTAGGTAAGGCCGTTACCGGCCAGCTCGATGAAGGGCAGACGTTGCAGGACTGGCGAGTCCTTAATAATGGTTTCCACGACTCCTTGAAGGAGCATATCGTTTGATAACTTGGCGGCTTCGTCTAACGTTAGCGCCATTACTTTTACCTCCTGACTCCATATTGAATCTTCTCCCGCGGAGAGAGGGCTGAGAGGTCGGGCGATGTCCTCTGCGGGGCACCAGCCGGGACCCTGGTTGCCTGAATCTCAGCCTCGAGCCCCTGTTTCACCCGACTGACGAGGCTCCTCGCCTGCTCCAGTGACTGGTTAATGGCGGTAACACTCTCACCGCCGATAAGCTCCTCGGGTACCTCCGGGCTGTTTTCTACCACCAGTTTCTTGTAGCTGACCACTGCCTCAGCTAGCGAATCGCTGGTGGTCTTTAGCTTCTCTTCAGACTCGACTAACGCCTGCTCCAGTTCACTGATGCGGGTGTTGGCTTCAGCCAGGGCCCTCTCCTTCTCCCCAATCAGGCTCTTTAGCTCAGCAAGGCGCAGCGACTCCTCGTCCTCAGCCTCATTCACCTCAGGAATAGGCTCTCGGTTCCGATTTATCTCATCACTAGCCAATTCTTCCTCCTTGGGGTTATTCCTCAATCCCCTCCGCCGGTGTGGTTAGTGCTCTCCCTCTCGCTCCATTTCGGCTGGAGTGGGTATTAAGCTCCCTGTTCATTCTGAGAATGCTCTCTCTTTCCTCAAGCCAGCGGTTAAATTCCATTTCCGGGTCTTTAACCCCGACCTCGTCCATGGCCCGCCTCCGGGAATGAACCCCGTTCTGAATCAGAATCTGTTCATTGGATACCAACCTTTCCATGTCCTGGGGTAGCACCGGGCCCCAGACTACCCGCAGGTGGTTATCGCCGAAGCTCTCATTCTGGTACTTCTCCAGTAACTTAAGGATTAGCTGGTTCCGCTGGTTATAGGCGGCGGCTCTGATAAGCCGTTTCCGTTTTACCTTCTGCAGCAGGGGCTGAAGTTCAATCTCGAGGGCAACGCCGGAAAGGTTTCGTTCGGTACCGCCGAAAGCAGACCGTGGTGATTCTGAAATATCGTGCAGAATTCGGTATAGTAGGTTGACATAATCTATATGGAGACTGAGACCACCGCCTTGCAGCAAATCCAGGAGGTAGGCTCTGGCATCTTCAGGTATGTTCCATACTGCCCCCGGCTTAACGGCAATGTCCTCGGATTCCTCCACATTCTCGAGCACGGCGATTGGGTTACCCGAGAGCTCCAGTATCTTGGAGAGCTGGCTCATGGCTCGGTTAAGCTCCCGCTGGGGTATCATGATTTGGCGTAGGTCAGATATACCCCAGAATTTCTTGGGCTCCCTCAAATTTGGATAGATAACAAAGGGAATAAATCCGTAGGGGTTGGGTTTCTTCTCCACCAGGGCATTATCCAGCCAGAGCTCAAGCTCCTGGGTCGTCCACAGCTCAACAACGCTGACATTTCTGCTTTTAGTTTTTACCTGATAGAGGATTTCGGCTTCGGCGGCGGTCAGAGTATATTTAGAGGCCACCCGCCATACCCGTGAGGTATCATCGCCCAGCCACCAGGCATAGATTCCCTGGATATCGGGTGCGGTAACCCTGACCTTTTTCGCTTCAGCATCCCAGATGACCTTGAAACAGCCGTCGCCCAGGATGGCGCAGTCGATCTCGGTCTCAAAATCGAGCTGTTCCAGGTTGTTGTCCTCATACACCCGGTAAAGAGCCTGCTCGGCTTTCTGGGCTCTCGCCCTGGCTTCGGGCGTGTCTTCAACCGGGTCAACGGCAAAGTTAATTCCCGACATAAGATAGGAGGTGAGTTTATCAATGATTACCTTGGCATAGTTAAAGGTAAGTCGGGTCTCTCCCCACCGGGCATAGCCTTCCCAGTGTTGCCCTTGGTAGAAATCGAGTAGCTCCCTGTAGCTGCGGAGGCGGTCAATATCGTGCTTGTTTAGCTCAGACGGCTTGAATCCTTCATTCATTTCCTGACCTCTTTAATGCTCGATGTACGGTTCGCTGGCTGATACCAAACATTGCCGCCAGCTCCTTTATCTCTTTTCCCTGGGTGTACAGCCGCAGTATCTCTTTATTTCGCAGCTCCTTTACGAAGTGCTGTTTCCCTCCGGGCTCGTCGTAGATGCATCTGGAGAAGGGGCAGTTAAGACAGGAGCTGGCAAAATCACAACCTTCATCCCGATAGTGGCAGTACTCAGGGGGTAGATCTGATTCGTCATATTGATTCTCAGGATAAGCACCATTCTCCGCGAGCCTGGTACTCTTTTGTTCTAGCTCCATGACTTCTCTACTCAGCTGTCTCGTCTTGCCGGGGACTAATGTCTCAGCGATGTTTAGATTAGCACAAATGTTCTAATAACGTCAACCGTATTTTGTCATATTCTGGACCTGGTAGCTCTATCTCTAGTTTGAAGGGTGAGCTTGACAAAATCAGGCTTCCGGGTTATTATTGTTTTAATAAAGTAATATATAACGCTTAATACGATGGCAGCTTTAGATGATTACTATAATGTGATTGAAGCCAGCCGCCGTCTTAAGGTTCACTCGGAGACGGTGAAGCGGTTGTGCCGGCAGGGGGACCTACCGGCGACCAAGCTTCATAATACCTGGCTGATAAGGAAGGATATCCTGGACAACTTTGCCGCAACCTACAGCCCAAGGCGCGGCGCCCGGCGCAGGTTGCTAGGATGAGTAGCAAACTTAAAGGAGCTGGGTGAAACGGTGAGAACAGGTAAAATCTGGCGCGTTTTGGTTGTTGCCTCTATGTTAGCTGTGGGGGCGCTGTTTCTATTTGCGGCCCCGGCTCTGGCGCTACCCGAGATTACTCTGTCCCCGACCTCGGGTGCTGTCGGCACCAAGGTCACCGTATCGGGAGCTGGCTTTGAGTCCTTCGCGGGTACCGATATTAGTATTTTCTTCGATAGTGAAGAGCTTGCCACTAGCCCCCTGGCGGTGCCGGAGAGCGGGAATTTCACCGCTAATTTCGAGGTTCCTGAGGATGCTGAGCCGGGTATGAACTATGTTACGGTTAGAACTGTGCTTGGTGGCGAGGTAAGGGAGCCATTTGTTGTTGAGGAGCCGGAAATTGAGCTGGATATCGATGAGGGGGCCGTGGGCGCCACAGTAACGGTTGAGGGGAGGGGTTTTTACGCCGGGGGAACCCTGGACGTCTATTATTACCTGAATGGCAGCCGGGTCAACGTGGGTAGTGAGGTGGCCGGCCCAACCGGTGATTTTACCTATACCCTCTCTATCCCTGATAGTGTTTCCGGTAAACACGCGATCAGGGTCGAGGACGCCCTGGACAGTTCGGCTGAGGCTTACTTTGAGGTGATTCCCTATATTGTGGTCAGTCCCTCTTCGGGGGCTATTGCTGATGAACTAACCGTTAGTGGTACCGGCTTCGGTGGCGGGAGTGATGTCAGCCTGTACTTTAATAATATCATGATGACTGAAGAGGCCGCTGATAAGTACGGCAGCTTCGAGGTGACCTTCAGGGTACCCACCCTGCAGTCAGGTACCTATGGTATTGAAGCCGAGGATGACGAAGATAACCGGGCTGAGGTGGCATTTACGGTGGCTGCGGGAGCAAGCCTCAACCCGGACAGCGGTTTTGTGGGCGCCCCGGTCAATGTCAGCGGGGTCGGGTTTAAGACCGGGGCATTGGTTACGGTTACCTATGATGAGCAGGAGGTGGCTACGGCAGTCCCGGCCGATAATGGCACCTTTTCGGTAGCCTTTGGTGTCCCCCCCAGCAGTGCCGGCCATCACACGGTAACGATTACGGATGGCACCAATACCGTAACCGTTATCTTTACCATGGAGGCGGAGGCGCCGCCAGCACCGGTGCTGGTCTTGCCTGAAGAAGGCACCAGGACCGAAGCCGCCGCCGAGTTCGATTGGGAAGATGTTAGCGACGATAGTGGCGTAACCTACACCCTTCAGGTGGCAACGAAGGACAGTTTCGCCGCGTCCTGCATCGTGCTCGAGCAGGCGGGGCTTACCGGTTCTGAATATGCCGTTGCCGGGGGTGAAGAGCTTGAGCCGAGCAGTAAGGAGGCCCCTTATTACTGGCGGGTTAAGGCCGTAGATGGCGCCGGCAACGAAGGTGAGTGGTCGAGTGTTGGCTCGTTCTATGTCGGCTCTGGGTTCACCCTGCCGAGCACGGTGGTAAAGGTGCTGGTTGGTCTTGCCATAGCCGGGGCTGGTTTCTTCGGCTTCTGGCTGGGGCGGAGGACGGCCTATGCCCGGCGGGCATAGTTAGAGAGTTCTTTTACAAAATAGCGTGACTTCGTTTATAATCTAGTAAATTGGGGCGTGAAGATAGTTTGGTCTGGTGGTGGTATCTAACTTTTTCCGTAGATTAGCGTTATTGTAGTAAAGGGGAAAACAGGAGGTGAGTTTCAGGTGAAGAGCACAAAGTTATTCCGAATGCTAGCGGCTGGTATTATCCTGTCGCTATTAGTGGTAGTTATTCCGGCCTCCCCGGCGCTGGCGGCGAGGGATATTGACCTGAGGCAGAATGAGGGTAGGGTTGGCGACAATATTGATATAACGGGAGAGAACTGGCCCACGCCTGACCCCGGAGGAGTCCCGCCCTATGACCCCTATGTGGAGATATATTTTGCTTTTTCTGATGAGGAGATAACGAAAGGGCAGGATATTGATGACGAGGTTACCACTTACGAGTTTAGGAAGGCTGTTGACATTGATAGTCATGGTGAATTTGACACCTACTTCGAGGTGCCAAGCAGACTCACTGACGGTGATGATGATGCAGATGTCCGTGGCGGCACGTATTATGTCTGTGTTACCCTCGATGGTGGGAAAGATATAAAGGCGGTTGCCGAGTTTACCATAACTGCTGGGGAGATTACCGATTTCGACCCCGATAGCGGTCCCGTGGGCACCGAGGTGGACATTAGCGGCGAGGACTTCGGGGAAAGAGAAAACATTACCATAGAGTATGACGGCGATGAGATAGATATCGAGAGTGGTGATACGGAGACCGATAGGAGCGGTGATTTTGACTGCACCATTATCATCCCGCCGAGTGCTGCCGGCGACCATACCATTACCATCAGTGATGAGTCTCTCTCCGAAGTCGAGGAAACATTTACCGTGGAGCCGGCGATGAGCTTCAGCCCCACTCAGGCGCCGCCGGGTGATACGGTCGAGGTCACCGGGACCGGTTTTGGCAACAAGGTAGATGTGGATATTACCCTGGGTACTGAGGCGGTGGCGACCAAGAAGACTGACCGCGACGGTAACTTCACGGTTAGCTTCATCGTGCCCGAACTGGACGAGGGCACCTATGCTCTGGTGGCGGAGGATGAAGACGGCAATGATGATGAGGGTAGTTTCATTGTTGAGATAGGTATTGAGGCTACTATCAGCCCGGTTACCAGCTCGGCTTCACCCGGTCACGTCGGGCAGAGTGTTACCGTCAGCGGCACCGGCTTTCTGGCTAACTCAACCATAACCATTACCTACGCCACCGAGCCTAAGGTAGTGGCTACTACTACCAGTGATGCTGAGGGGGCTTTCACGGCCACCTTCGATATTCCTGCCAGCGAGCCCGGGGCACACACCATAACTGCCAGTGACGGCACTAACTCCCTTACGGTTCCCTTCTATATGGAAGCGCAGGCACCCGAGATACCTCAGCCGCTGCTGCCGCTGGATGGAGCCAAGGCGAAGTCAATGCCGCTCTTTGACTGGGAGGCTGTGGAGGACGAGAGCGGCGTAACCTACGACCTCCAGATTGCAACTGATGAAGAATTCACCGCCTCGGCTATAGTGCTGGAGAAGACCGGGCTTACCGAATCGGAGTATACCCTTACAAAGGAAGAGGCCCTGGAGTCAAGGTCCGCTGAGGAGCCCTATTACTGGCGGATGAGAGCCGTCGATGGTGCCGGTAATGCCAGTCAGTGGACGGGGGTCGGCAAGTTCTCGGTTGGATTTGCCTGGCCGGACTGGATTATCCACCTGTGGTGGGGACTCGGTGTCCTCGGAGCCATCTTCCTCGGCTACTATATGGGTAAGCGGCGCGCCTACTACTACTAATCTAGAAGTGAAGACCTAGCTGCCCCGGGCGCTGCGGGGGGAGTAGTGGCTGGCCGCTTCCACCAGCAGTGCCAGACTCACTAGAAAGTCGTCGTGTCCCTGGGCAGGGTCAACATAGAAATTCATCGTTTGATTGGGGCGGTAGTGACCTCTGGCTTTCTCCAGCTCAAGCCAGCATTCCTGGTGTTCCGGCGAGTTGTCGCGGGCGTAGATTTTCAACCTGCCGGAGTTGATGGCCGCAAGCAGGTTGAAGCCTAGCTGTGATTTTGATTGGGTGGTGAAGGTAAAGGGCAATACTCTTGAGCCCAGTGACCGCTTGAGGAATGAGCTTACCGGCTGCCCGATCCCGGTAGCATCGACAACCACCTTGCGGCAGTGCCAGACGTTCTTGAGAATATCCACTAGCTGGGGATAAAGCTCGGTGTGTTTCTTGCCCGTCCACCAGTAATGCTCGATAACCCTGATGAGAGGCTGTTTGACGACCTCATTCGGGGCTGGAAAATCCAGCTCCCCGATGGTAACCACCGTGGAGTCCCGTCGCGGTTTAAGCGCTCTCAGTCTCGCTCCCTCTTCTTCCTCAGCCTCTCCGGCCAGGTCGATGCCGGCGACATAGGCCCTGCCCGGGTCGGGCTGATGCTTCCTGGGGTGCTTTCCGCTCAGTTGTGCCCGCTGCTGGCAGTCTAGGAAACCGCCCCCGCTGTGAATTGGCAGCAGCCGATACTGGGTGAGGAAAAGGGGATGATTTTCACCCAGCCGCTCGCGCTCGTGCTCGACATAAGCCAGGTAATCGGGATTATACTTGGCGACTTCCTGCCAGTCGTAGCGGAAATGGCGTTTTTGGCCATCTTTCCTCTCTAACTCCAGATTGGTCTGTTTCATTTCCTCGAGCAGGGTCTGCTCGTCCCAGGTCGTGCCGTAGTGAACCGTGGTTACGTTAGTGGTGGCTCCCATCGGTTTGAACTCTTTGTTGTATTTTTCCTTGCTTACGTCCTGAGCCTCATCTATTTCCAGAAGAAGGTGAGCGGTGTTACCCACCACGTTGGCGGACTCATCCGCCGATAAGAATATCGTCCGGGCGTTTCCCAGCCGTATAATATAGCCCAGTTCGCTTGCCCAGATACCACCGAAGCCGGCATCGTTGAGCCTGTCCTTGAGCCGCCTCATGGAGATGACCGTCTGTGGCTTGAAGGTAGGGGAGCACTTAATCAGGTTCTTGGGTTCAGCCATATACAGGGTTAGAAGCAGGAGCTCAAGCTGAGCTGAAAGTTCGTTCTTGCCTCCCTGCCGGGCAATCTCAACGGAGAAGGTGAGACCCTTCTTACTGAAGACGCTGTCCAGTATTGCCAGGGCTACCTCGCGCTGGTAGGGTCTCAGTCGGGTTATCCTGGCCCTCGAAGCGGCAGTTTCGTCAGCGGGCGGATTACTTGTTGATGGTCGCTCCAATGCCGATGCCGAGGGGCAGGGCGACGTCTCTGAGGACATTGGTAATGGCCTCCTTGAGTCCCTTCTTATCCTTCTTGCTGATGTTATACTTGGTTCTGATGAGGCGGGAGAGGGTGCTGGTTGCCTGCATAATCAGCTTGATGTTATCGGGGTCGTGGGCAATAAGCGATTTTATCTTGACCCGCAAGAGGGCAATCTCATCGTCAATACCCTCGACGCCCGTGGCAAGCTCAAAGTCCAGCTTTTCCGCCTCGTCAAGGACCCTGGAATAGAAACCGTGCTTTCTGGCGTTCTGATTACCCTTTGGGGCACCCCTTTCTTTCTTTGCTTGGGCGTGCATTTTTTCTATCTTCACTCCGCCGTTTGTTTCCCTTCTGTCTGCTGTTTAGAACCCGGGCTGAGGCAAGGACAATAACGTGGGCCGCCAGGTCCCACCGCTGGCTCTCGAGGGCTAGCCTGAGTAGTCTCATGTTTTCCACTCCTGAAAAAAGAGATGACCTCTCCTATAATAGCACATATGTTCTACTAAGGCGATAAAGTTTTGTCCCATTTTGGGGTCGGGACTTAGTTGAGGTTAAAGCCGGATTGATATTGTGGTGTCGCCAGTATAAAATGAAGCGGAAGTGAGTGTTGCCAAACAACTTTACGAACTGCAGGAAGTCGATTTAGAGCTGGAGTCCCGAGAGCAGGCTCTCCAGCGGCTGGCAGGTCAGCTCGGGGAGAGTGAGGCCGTGATTAGCGTCCGCCGCAGACTCGATTCGGAAAATCAGCGGCTTGAGGAACTGGAGCGAGAGCAGCATTCCCTGGAGTGGGAGGTGGAAGACATCACCACCAAGATAACCAAAGGCGAGGGGGAGCTGTATAGCGGTCGGATAAGAAACCCCAAGGAGCTGGCTAGCCTTCAGCAAGACTTGGGGATGCTGAAGGGGCGGCGCCGCGAGCTTGAGGACAGGGTGCTGGAAATAATGGAGCAGATTGAGATGACCACAGCTAACACCAAAGCTCTTGGAAGTGAGCTGGAGAAACTGGAGGCTGAGTGGCGGAGCCAGCAGCGGAAGCTGAAAGCAGACCTGGAACAGCTAAAGACCGTACTGGCTAATCTCAGGCAGAAGCGGGAAACAATGGTAGCCCAGATTGACCGGGAGCTGGTTGAATTCTATGGTGAACTCAGGAGGCAGAAGGGGACGGCGGTGGCCAGGGTGGAGCAGGGGGTCTGCCGGGGCTGCCGCATATCGCTGTCGAATGCGGAGCTGCAGCGAGCCCGGGGCGGAAATATGATTCAGTGCACCAGCTGCGGACGAATTCTATTCCTGGCTTAGGGAGTCAGACAGGGTTAAATGGATGTAAAAAGGGTAATAATACATGCTGACGGCGTCTCAAGGGGTAACCCCGGCCCGGCGGCTATCGGGGCGACGATAGAGGATGAGGGGGGCAGGCTGGTGGCTTCCATCTCGCAGAGGATTGGCCGCACGACCAACAATCAGGCTGAATACCGGGCGCTTATTGCGGCACTGAAAGAAGCCCTTAAATTGGGGGTTAGCGAGGCCGGTATCCACCTTGATTCTGAGCTGGTGGTAAAACAGGTAACCGGCAGGTATCGGGTCAAAAATACGGCTCTCAAACCGTTATACTCTGAGGTGAAGAGGCTCCTGGGTCGGCTGCGTGGCTTTACGGTAACTCATGTTCCCCGGCAGCAAAATAGAGAGGCGGATAAGCTGGCTAACAGCGCCTTTGGTTAACTGTCAATCCTATTATTCTTGGGGGGTAAGCCTGGATAGATTGGCTTTGAGATTGACTTTAGTATTTCCTGTATATAGTATAAGGGTGGGTCAAGTAAACCGGGTGACCGCTCGCTTATAAAGCGGGAGGAAAGTCCGAGCTCCACCGGGCAGGATGCTGGGTAACGCCCAGGGGGGGTGACCCTACGGAAAGTGCCACAGAAACATACCGCCCTGGACTGTCTGGGGTAAGGGTGAAATGGTGAGGTAAGAGCTCACCAGCGGCTGGGTGACCAGTCGGCTGGGCAAACCCCATCCGGAGCAAGACCAAATAGAGGGACAAAAGGACGCCC
>CAZHRO010000007.1:0-13975 GCA_964535045.1 uncultured Dehalococcoidales bacterium
ATTACCCAAGCCTCCCCTGCCACCCCGGGCTACCACCACCGCCTGACCCGGCCGCTCCAGGTCAGCAAGCAGGGTGCTTTCAATCTGGGTTTTAGGCAGGATAATGGTACCTACCGGCACCATAACGATTACATCTTCTCCATTCCTACCGTGCCGTTTCTTTCCCATACCGGGTTTCCCATCGCCCGCCCGGAAAAACCTCTTCTGCTTAAAGAAGCGCAGGCTGGTGACGCTGGGTGAGGCCTGCATAATAACACTTCCCCCGTCGCCCCCATCGCCACCATCAGGACCCCCAAAGGGCACATATTTCTCGTGCCGGAAACTAATTGCCCCGTCGCCACCCCTACCTGCCCTTACCCTTATTTCCGTTCGGTCAAACATCTCACACTACAGATACTTACTGCTGCCCCTTCTAAGATATTGCAATTTCATACTGGGTTTAGACCGTAATATTACTTTTATTATATTATATCGGGGTTTAATAGTCTTAATAATAGGCTATTTTCGGTAAAAGGGTTTTTGAGCGTCCGGGGTGTTGGGGCAGCTTAATTGCTGCTGAAATGCTGGCTGGTCCTCCTCAAACTTATCATAAACCTCGGGGGATTATCAAAAAAGAACGGCGAGATTTGCCAAAGCCGTGAAAAGTTAGCTGGCAGAATACGCCGGTTTTCTTCTCCGGGACGAGCGCTTTGTTTGAAGGGGGTGAGCGTTGCTAAGCTTCCGACTTCTTACTTAGAACCGGCCCGCTGTTGGATGCCGGAGATTATGCGTCTTAGGCGGGGATTAACGTTCGCCTCAGCGGTTATCTTTTCACAGGCGTGCCTTACCGTGGAGGGGTTTCGATTGCCGAACTCTCTACCAATCTGTGCCAGGGGATAGCCAGTTTGCTCGCGGATAAGATACATGGCTACCTGCCGGGCCAGGGCTATTTCCCGGTCTCGTTTCGGCCCCTTTAAATCGGCAGGAGCCAGCTGGAAGTTGCGGGCTACTGCCTCAATCACCAGCGACGGGGCCGTAGTTTCGCTATCGTGAGGTTTGGTAGCCAGATTCTCGAGGGCTTTGGCGACTAGGTCGGGGGTAGCTCTAGCTCTGAGGAGCTTAGCGTAAGCAATCACCCGGTTGAGGTTGCCCTCCAGTTCCCGTATGTTTTGCTGAATCTGCCGGGCAATGACCTCTAGGGCATCTAGGGGGATATCTGCCCCCCGTTGCTTGGCCTTAGATTGGAGAATGGCGAGGCGGGTTTCGAGGTCGGGTGGCTGAATATCGACGGTTAATCCCCACTCGAAGCGGGAGCGCAGCCTTTCAGCAAGCCGGGGGATGGACTTTGGTGAGCGGTCGCTGGTGACAACGATCTGGCGGTTTCTGTTGTGCAGCTCGTTAAAGGTGTGAAAGAGGCACTCCTCCGTCTGCTCCTTGCCACTGATGAAGTGGACATCGTCAATCATGAGCATATCAACGCTTCGATATCGCTGGCGAAACTCCTCCGTTTGCTTCTCCCGGATGGACTGGATAAACTCATTGGTGAACTTCTCGCAGCTTACATAGCGTACCTCAAGGTGATTACCCCGGGCTTTATGACCGATAGCATGGAGGAGGTGGGTCTTACCCAGGCCGACTCCGCCGTAGACGAACAGCGGATTATAGGTTTCGCCCGGGCGGTCCGCTACCCCCAAGGCAGCGGTATAAGCCAGCCGGTTCCCACTCCCCACGACGAAGGAATCGAAGGTATATTTGGGATTGAACATATGTGGGCCAGCCTGCTCCGGGGTCAAAAGCTTACCCGTGCCATCACCGTTATCTAGAAGGGAATAATCCGGGGTATTCACCCTAAACTGGACGTGAAAATAACGGCGGGTAAGCCTGATAAGCGTCTTCTCGATTAAGGAGCGCTGGTTCCTATCCAGATACTCCGCTGCGAAGCTGTTGGGCACGCCGACTACGAACTGATTGTCTTGGCAGCTAAGCCCGACAGTATTCTTCAGCCAGGTCTGATAGTTATGCCTGCTGACCTGGATTTGTAGCTCCCCCAGGGCCGTTTCCCAGATTTGCTCGGCTGACGCAGACTCCATCACATTCCTTTCACTCCCGCTGGGTTAGCACCGAACTTTTAACACAGATTGTCACCACTACAGCCGACTTAATGCGGCTTTAAGAGCAGGCAGAGGAAACCAAATGGGAATACAAATAGATAATAGCAGGTTCTTTGGAATAGCAGGCAAGGTTTTTGACGCAGGTTTTAGGCCGTTTTCAGCCCAGTCTTCTACTTGAAAGGTTCCAAAAGCTTGCTTTTTTGCTCCATGCCGGGTTTTTCAGGTTTGGGTTTGCCAGTTGGGGAAAGACTACTTTTGTGGTCGTGGTCTAGCCTTAGAGGCCCTGGTTTTTGAGTTTCCCGGTTTGCTCCAGGGTTTGTCGCGTCCCTTCAGGGGCTTTTTTGTTAGGATGGCAAGGCCTCTGAACGAGGTTCAGGGCTGTTTTCAGTGCCGGTCTCCTGTTAAAGGGTTCCGAAAGCTTACCTTTTTGCCCAATATTGATTTCTCGGGTTTGAATGGTCGGTTTGCGGGGTGATTTCTTTTGGTGTTAAGATTCAGTCCGGGGAGGCTGAATGTAGTATGCGGGTCATATTTATGGGGAGTCCGGCATTTGCCGTGTTCCCTCTGGAGTATCTGGTTCTTAATCGGTATCACCTCGTTGCGGTTTACACGCAGCCCGACCGGCCGGCGGGTAGAGGGCAGGCCCGGTCTCCCTCACCGGTGAAAAGAAGGGCAGGGGAGTTCCGGCTGCCGGTAGTGCAGCCAGCCAGGCTAAGCAGGCCAGAGGTGGTGGCTGAGCTAGCTGGCTTCCATCCCGATGTTATCGTGGTGGCTGCCTTTGGCCAGATCCTGCCCGAGTCGGTTTTAGCCATTCCCAGCCACGGTTGTCTTAATATCCATCCTTCGCTGTTACCCCGATTTCGCGGTGCCTCACCGGTAGCGGCCGCTATATTAGCCGGGGATGAGTTTACCGGGGTCAGCATCATGCTGATGGACAGGGGCATGGATACCGGTCCGGTTCTGGGACGGGCTCAGATTCCTATTTCGGGCAGGGATACCACCGGCTCGCTGTCTGCTAAGCTCTCTCGAATTGGGGCGCAGCTGCTGCTGGAACTCTTACCCCGCTGGCTGAAGGGCGAGCTTACCCCCCGACCTCAGGATGAAGCCGAAGCCAGCTACTGCCGCCAGATTTCCAAGGAAACGGGTGAGATTAACTGGCAGCTACCGGCGGTTGATATCTGGCGGCAGGTGCGTGCCTACAATCCCTGGCCGGGAAGCTTCACCAGCTGGCAGGGCCGGCGGCTAAAGATTATCGAGGCGGTGCCCATATCTGAGGGAGGGCTTGAGGTAGGGCGTGTAGCAGTTCTCCCGCCAGCTAAGGGCATAGCGTCTCCAGCGTTTGGCGTTGGTACCGGGCAGGGAATCTTGGGCATACTCAGGGTTCAGCTAGAGGGGAGGCGGGTGATGTCGGCGGCTGACTTTCTAAGGGGACAGAGGGACTTCATCGGGGCGCAGCTAGATTGAGTTGGGGCTGTTGATTAGGGTAAAATTAGATATTCGGCGTAGGGCTTGAGGAAAGTCAATTTGTCTCAACCACGGAACCTGGACCAGTTTGCTACCCTGGTGGACATTATCGCCAGGTTACGGGCCCCTGGTGGCTGCCCCTGGGATAGAAAGCAGACCCATGCCTCACTGCGGGAGAACCTCCTTGAGGAGTGCTACGAGGTGCTTGAGGCTCTGGATAAGGAGGACGCCAGCGGGCTGTGCGATGAGCTGGGTGACCTCCTGATGCAGGTTGTGCTTCACGCCCAGATTGCCGGCGAAACCGGTGAGTTTGGGCTGGGCGATGTCTTGAGGAAGATAAATACCAAGCTCATCCGCCGTCATCCCCATATCTTTGGCTCACGGAAGGTAAAGGATGCTGATGAGGTGACGCATAACTGGGAAATCCTCAAGCGGGGGGAGAGAGAGGCAGGGGTCTCGATGCTGGATGGTGTCCCTAAGGAGATGCCGGCACTGGCCTACAGCCAGCGGGTGCAGGGGCGGGTGGCCCGGGTTGGTTTTGACTGGGAGGACACCAGCGGGGTCATTGATAAGCTGGTTGAGGAGGTCAGGGAATTCACCGGGGCCGGTAGTCCGAAGGAGAAGGCAAAGGAGTTTGGCGATTTGTTATTCACCCTGGTTAACATTGCCCGTCGGGAGGGGATTGACCCTGAGTCAGCCCTGCGGGAAGCAAACGGGCGGTTTTATGAGCGCTTTACCTGTATGGAGGAAATCTGCCGGGAGCGGGGAGTAGACCTTAGCGAATTATCCTTTGACGAGCAAAATGAGCTGTGGGAAGAGGCAAAGAGGGCTGTGGAGGGGTAAATCTGGTCGGGGTGAGAGGATTTGAACCTCCGACCTCCGCGTCCCGAACGCGGCGCGCTACCAGGCTGCGCTACACCCCGCAAGTATCTATTATAAGCCCACAAAGGAACGGCTACAAGTAATAAAGCTGGAGAGTAGTGTTATGGAACTAAATGAAGTACTGACATCTGCAAGACAATTATTGAAAGAGCGAACAGACTCTTTGCAGAACGATGTCAAGCGTTGCCTTGCCGAAGATAAAGATGCGCAAGCAGCTCCCTTCCCTGCTTTGCTTTATTGCTTTTCCATCATTGACCTCTTGGGTGCGCTTTATGGGGGAAATGCAGGCGGTGATACGACTAGGCAGGCCAGAAACTATATGAGTGCTATTATGCGGTGTCCAGAAGACAGAGTCTTCCTATTGCAGGAAATTTTTCGTCATAAAATTGTCCATTTAGCACAGCCCAAACCAGTAACGCGAGTTGACCACAGACTAATTGCGAGAAAGCTTAGTAAGAATAAGAATTTGATAAAGGTTGGGTTATATCGCTGGGGAATTGAGCATAATAAACGTGAAGTCCATTTAGAAATAAAGCCTGCGGAAAAACAAGGGGAGTGGAGATTCTGGGTAAGTATTCAGAGCCTCGTTGAGGATATAGTTGATTCAGTTTTCAAGCCTAATGGTTACTTGCATAAGTTAGAGAATGAAGACGATTTACAAGATAAGTTCCAAAAAGCATACGATCAAATCTTTGAAAAATAGTTGAGTTGAGGGTTCTTTGTGAAATACTGCGTTTTGATAATTGACGGTGCCGCTGGCTTACCCCTCCCGGAAAGGTCGGGTGAGACCTCTCTGGAGCTGGCTCATACCCCCAATCTGGATAAAATGGTGGGGGAGGGGGTGGTGGGGCTTTGCCGTACCGTGCCCGAAGGGATGGAGCCCAGCAGCGCCTGTGCCTGTATGTCGGTGCTTGGCTACGACCCAGGGGTTTACTACCGGGGCCGGAGTGCTATTGAGGCGAGGAGTATGGGCGTCCCGATTAATGAGGAGGAGGTTGTCTTCCGCTGTAATCTGGTGGCGGTTAAAGACGGTAGGATGTGGGACTACAGCGCGGGTCATATTAGCACTGCGGAGGCGCGCGAGCTTGTTTCGGCTCTGGATGAGAAATTGGGTAGTGACGCCGTCCGCTTTTACCCCGGGGTGAGCTACCGGCACATATGCAAACTGCGGGGGCGAGCGGATACCCTTCAGGCGACCTGTACCCCACCGCACGATATTCCCGGGAAACCGATACGTGATTTTCTGCCAAAGGGGCCGGGGAGCGAGGTGCTGCTGGACTTGATGAGGCGTTCTGAGGCAGTGCTCGGCAGCCATCCGGTGAATATGAGGCGACGGTCTCGGGGCGAGGTCCCGGCGGCGATGGTCTGGCTCTTCTGGGGTAGTGGGCGGGTGCCGGATATGCCGGCATTTGGGGAGGTCTATGGTCTCAGCGCGGCGCTTACCTCCGGGGTTGACCTGCTGCGGGGGCTGGGGAAGATGATGAGGATGGATATCCTGGACATACCGGGAGTTACTGATGGTCTGGATAATGACTGTTCATCTCAGGCAAACGGGGCTCTCTCGGCGCTTAGTGACCATGACCTCGTGGTTATCCACGTTGAGGCGCCCGACGAGGCCGCTCATGCCGGCTCTATTGACGATAAGGTGGCGGCTATCCAGCGAATAGACCGCGAGGTAGTGGGGCAGCTCCGCTCTTGGAAAGGAGGTTCCCTTCGGGTTCTGGTCATGCCTGACCACCCCACCCCGATAGCAATTCGGACCCATTCCCCCGACCCGGTGCCGTTCCTGCTGTGGGGGAGAGGATTTAGGGCTAACGGGGCGGAGAGATTCACCGAGGCTGAGGCCAAAGAAACTGGCTTGATTGTTGACCCTGGTTATAATATTATGGGCAGGTTAACGGGGGTTGAGAAGTAGATGGCACTAATCGTGCAGAAGTATGGCGGCACCTCGGTGGCCAGTGCTGAGAGGATTAAGAGTGTTGCCCGGCGCATTGCGGCCACCAGGGATAAGGGAAATCAGGTAGTGGTGGTCGTCTCCGCGATGGGAGACACCACCGACGGGCTCGTTGAGCTGGCTTACCAGGTGGCTCGGGAACCTAGCGGGCGGGAGCTTGACGTCCTGCTCTCCACCGGTGAGATTGTCTCCAGCACCCTGCTGACGATGGCACTGCACAGCATGGGCTATCAGGCAATCAGCCTCAGCGGTGCTCAGGCTGGCATAAGAACCGATTCTGCTTACCGGCGGGCTCGAATCCTTGAGGTTGAATCTAAGCGGGTGATTCGAGAGCTGGAGAAGGGGAATATTGTCATTGTGGCTGGCTTTCAGGGGGTTACCGGTGAGATGGATGTCACCACCCTGGGGCGGGGGGGCTCGGATACCACGGCGGTGGCTCTAGCGGCAAGCCTGGGGGCCAGTGTCTGCCAGATATATACCGACGTTGACGGCGTCTATACTGCCGACCCGCGGATTGTCCCTGAGGCTAAACCACTGGCGGAGATTGGCTATGAGGAGATGCTGGAACTGGCCACCTATGGTGCCAGGGTGATGCACCCCCGGGCGGTTGAGCTGGGGGAGGTTTATAACATTCCGATTCTGGTGGCTTCAAGCTTTAATGATAGGCCGGGCACATTAATTCATGGAGGGGCGCCTATGGAAGTGCGAAATAAGGTAATGGGTATTGCTCATGACCTGAATGTGGCTAAGATAACGGTGGTTGGTGTTCCTGACCGCCCTGGTATTGCAGCGGCCATCTTTCAGCCCTTGGCTGAGGCGGGTATCAGTGTCGATACCATTGTTCAGAACGCCAGCATTGAGAACATCACCGACTTAACTTTTACCGTAGCTAAGAGCGACCTGGCGGAGGCGATGCGAGTCATTGGGCCGATTGCTAGGGAAATTAAGGCCAGGGAGTGCGTTAGCGATTCTAGGCTGGGAAAGGTCAGCATTATTGGCACCGGGATGCAGAACATCCCCGGCTACGCGGCGCGTATGTTTACGGCCCTTAGTGAGCGGGGTATTAATATCCAGCTAATTACCACTTCCGAGATAAGGATAACCTGCATCATCGCTGAGGCGGGAGTTAAGGATGCGGTGCGTGCCCTGCACCGGGCGTTTGAACTGGAACGCGGGGCGTAGGCTAGATTCTGGTGGCGTTTTCGTTAAGAGTGGAGTTAACTTGTGTCGCTATTTAGGCTAGGAATATAATAAATATAATAGGTGAGGTTAGAAGGATAGGGCTTTTATGGAAGAGGAAACTGCTGGATTAAGGCAGCGACGCAGTAAACAGGCTATAAGGCTGGCGATGCAGGGGCGGTGGCGGGAGGCGGTGGCCATTAATCAGAGCCTGGTGGAGAGTTTCCCCGGCGATGTCAGTGCTCATAATCGGCTGGGCAGAGCCTATATGGAGCTGGGCGAGTTCTCCTCGGCTTGGGAAGCCTACCACCGGGCGCTAGCGCTTGACCCTTATAATACCATTGCGCGGAAGAATCTCGATCGGTTGTCTCGTTTGAAGGAGTCCATGGTGAGTTCGCAGGGTGGCTCTCAGGTTGAGCCCCTGCACTTTATTGAGGAGACCGGGAAGGCGGGGGTGGTTAACCTCTGTAATCTGGGGCCACCGGAGATAGTAGCCAAGATGGTGGCCGGGGACAGGGTCTACTTAAGAGTCCAGGGCGCCGATCTAATAGTGGAAAACGGTCGTGGTGAATGTCTCGGGCAGGTGGAACCCAGGCACGCTCGGAGGCTTATCAAATTGATGGCGGGGGGGAATGAGTATGCGGCGGCGGTTGTCAGCTCGACAGAAGATACCGCGAGCATCATTATCAGGGAGGTGTACCAGCATCCAAGCCAGGCGGGAAGGCTTTCCTTCCCGGCCAAGGAATTTAAAAGCCCTCGCCCTTACCTCAGTGATAAGGTGGTTAAACACGAGCACGAGTTGGAATATGAGGAGGAAGTGGAGGAGGAAGTGGAGGTGATGGAGGCGGAACCCGGCTATACCATAGCCAGTGTTGAAGATAAGGAGTTGTCGGCTGAAGAGCCGGCCGAAAGGGACAGGGTTGATATTAATGAGGAGTAGAGGGGTTATAAAGCATGGTTTCAGGTAAGGTCAAACCGATAAATATTGAAGACGAGATAAAGAGCTCTTATCTCGACTATGCGATGAGTGTTATCGTTTCCCGAGCCCTACCCGATGTCCGGGATGGGCTGAAGCCAGTGCACCGTCGCATTCTCTATGCTATGCACGACCTTGGGTTGAGTCATACCAGCCCTCATCGGAAGAGCGCCCGTGTCGTCGGTGACGTGCTGGGAAAATATCATCCCCATGGTGATACCTCGATTTATGATGCTATGGTACGTATGGCACAGGATTTCTCAATGCGGTATCCCCTGGTTGACGGGCAGGGGAATTTTGGCAGTGTTGACAATGACCCTCCCGCCGCCATGCGCTACACTGAAGTACGCCTGGCACCTATTTCTCAGGAGATGTTGGTTGACATTGATAAGGATACCGTGGGCTTCATGCCCAACTTTGACAATAGCCTTAAGGAGCCGGTAGTCCTTCCTGCCCGATTGCCCAGTCTGCTGGTTAACGGCAGCGCTGGCATTGCGGTTGGTATGGCAACCAATATCCCGCCCCATAATCTGGGTGAGGTCTGTGATGCTATCGCTTGCCTCATTGACAATCCCGAAGCCACCGTTAACGAGCTTGTTCAGTTTGTTAAGGGGCCCGATTTCCCGACCGCTGGTGTCATTATGGGGCGGGATGGGATTAAGAGTGCCTACGCTACCGGGCATGGCAAGGTGGTAGTTCAGGCTAAAGCTCACGTGGTGGAGGCTCACGACGGAGGGCGTCGCCAGATAGTGGTTACGGAGCTTCCCTACCAGACGAATAAGGCGGCCCTGGTGGAACGTATCGCCCAGCTGGCCAAGGATAGGAAAATCCGGGGCATCAGTGACATTCGTGATGAGTCAGACCGCCAGGGTCTGCGTATTGTCATCGAGCTGAGGAGGGATGCTCAGCCCCATCCGGTGCTTAATAGCCTCTACAAATACACCGCGATGCAGTCGTCCTTCTTCATTAATATGCTGGCTCTGGTTGACGGGCAGCCCCGGGTAATCAGTCTTAAGGAGGCGCTGCAGCAGTATATCGACTTCCGCAGTGAGGTAATTACCCGCCGCTCCCGATTTGAGCTGAAGGAGGCGAAGGCGAGGGCTCATATCCTCGAGGGGCTCAGGATTGCCCTTGACCAGATCGATGCCGTGATTAGTACCATCCGCAAGTCGGCGACGGTGGAGGTAGCGCGCCAGAATCTGATGGCTAACTTCGGTCTGTCTCAGGTGCAGGCACAGGCCATTCTTGATATGCCGCTGCGTCGCCTGGCTAATTTGGAGCGCCAGAAGATACTCGATGAGTACGCTGAGGTGGTGAAGAGGATTACCTACCTCGAGGAGCTGCTGGCTAACTCCAAGCGGATACTCGCGCTGGTGAAGGAAGAGGTGGGTGAGCTGAAGCTAAAATATGCCGACCCGCGACGGACGGATATTCAGGAGCAGGGTATAATCGAGTTTACCGAGGAAGACCTTATCCCTCACCAGAGAATGGTGGTGACGCTCAGTAACCGCGGTTTTGTCAAAAGGGTGCCCTCTCAGGCCTATCGAGTCCAGCACCGCGGCGGCAAGGGTATCATTGGCATGGTAACCCGGGAGAAGGATGCCGTAAGGCTGCTGGTGGTCGCGGATACCCATGACAAGCTCTACTTCTTCACTAACCGGGGTAAGGTCTTCTCTCTGAAGTGCCACGAGGTTCCCGCCGATAGCTCCCGCCTGGGTAAAGGGATGGCGGTGGTTAATCTCTTCCCGGTCACCGAGGAAGAGAGGGTGACCGCGATGGTGGCGGTGAGTGATTTCAAGCGGGGGAACTATCTGGTAATGGCGACCTGTGGTGGGGAGGTGAAGAAGACGGCGGTAGAAAGCTTTGTTCAGATGCGGTCGAGCGGGCTTATCGCTATTGATTTACCAGAAAATGACGAGTTATGTGCCGCCAGCCTGGCGACTGATGACGACGACATCCTTCTGGTGACAAGGAAGGGGCAGTCTATCAGGTTCGCGGTTTCTGAGCTGAGGGCCAGCTTGAGAACCAGTGGTGGGGTGCGCGGCATGCGCCTGGCGCCGGATGACCGGGTGGTTAGTATGGGCGTTATCTTGCCTGATACCTTCTTACTGGTAGTTACCACTAACGGCTTCGGCAAGCTTACCCCGACGGATGTCTATCCCCGTCAGCATCGGGCGGGTAGCGGCGTGAGGACCTTCCGGGTTACTGAGAAAACGGGAGAGCTGGTTGACGCCAAGATTGTTTCCAGGTCTCAGCAGCTGATGCTTATCTCGGCTGAGGGTATTATCATGCGCACGCTGGTAAGGGGGAAGGGCCCTGGTCGGGGCATTGCCATTCAGGGGAGGAGTACCCAGGGGGTGCGCCTGATGCGGCCGGGCGACGGCGATAGTGTCGTGGCCATCGCCTGCTTTGAATAGTCCGCCGGACTGGCTCTACATTGGGGGGAATTTGAGTGAAATTACTGCTTATTCCTGGTGCCGGTTGTGGTAAGAGGGCTTGGATATGTCAGACCCTCTACTTTAACGGCTCGGAGGCGATTGCCCTTCCCGGTCACCCTGAAGGCAAACCCTCTGCCAGCATAGATGGTTACGTGGAGTGGCTGAGGAGCTACATTCAAAGGCAGCGGTATCAGGATGTTATCCTGGCGGGCCATTCTATGGGAGGCGCCGTCGCTCAGCTCTACGGGCTTAGGTACGGTGCTGAGGTCAGGGCTCTTATCTTGGTTAGCACCGGAGCCAAATTGAGAATCCGCCCTAGCCTGCTCAAGTCAGTTGAAGGGATGATTACCGATCAAACTGGCTGGGCGGAATACCTGAAGGAGCGTCATCGGACTACGGTTCCTGAAATTAGACAGATGGTGATTGAGGAGAGGCTGTGGATAGGCCCCTCGGTAATGTTGAACGACCTGTTATGCTGTGACAAATTCGACATTTTAGACAGGGTTCATAATATCAAGCTCCCGACGCTAATTATCTCTGGTAGCGATGACGAGCTGACCCCGGTAAGATACGCTCACTATCTTAGAGATGAGATTCGGGGAGCCAGGGAGGTTATTGTTCCGGGGGCAGGGCACTGGGTGCAGGCGGAAAAGCCGGATGAGGTTAACCGGGCGATGGAGAGCTTTCTGGCTGGCCTGAAATGAGCGCCTGGTGTTTCTGCCGGCAGGGTGTAAGCCAGCGCTGGAGCCCGCAGGTACTGCATTGTTCGTACCGGCAGTCGGGGGTTTCTTTACCCTCCAGGGCACGCTGATACTCTTGCTTGAGGAAGCCCTGCGTTACCCCGGTATCGATATGTGCCCAGGGCAGCGGCTCGTCCAAAGAGCGCTCTCTCCGAACGTAGAAATCGGGGTCAAGACCGCTCTCTTTGAAGGCATGGCGCCAGTTTTCGTAGTTAAAGTGTTCACTCCAGCCATCAAAGGTGGAGCCCAGTTTCCAGGCGCGATGGATGACCTTGCCCAACCGGCGGTCGCCCCGTGACATGGCGGCTTCAAGCTGGCTTACTTTGGGGTCGTTCCAGGAGAGCCTGACCTGCTTGCGGCGGAGCCTCTGCTTTAGCAACTCGTGCTTGGCGCCTAGCCGGGTTTCGCTCTCCTGAGCTACCCACTGGAAGGGCGTATGTGGCTTGGGTATGAAGGTGGACAGGCTGACTCTTATTTGGGGCCGCCTGCCTCTGGTTTTTCTCCCCTGGTCGCCTATTTTATTTACCAGACTGGTTATGGCTACTACGTCGTCCATCGTCTCGGTGGGCAGGCCGAGCATAAAGTAGAGCTTGAGCCCGGTCCAGCCGCCGGCGAAGGCGGCGGCGGCAGTTTCCAGTATCTCGTCTTCGGGGAGAGCCTTGTTAATCACCCGCCGCAGCCTTTCGCTGCCTGCCTCAGGGGCAAAGGTGAGCCCGGTTCTTTTGTGAGCGGCCAGGGATTTAAGCAGTCTAACCGAGAAGCTGTCAATTCGCAGGCTGGGTAATGACAGGATAAGTTTATCCTGCTGATAGCGTTGAAATATACCTTCGACCAGCTCATCAATGTGAGGATAATCACAGGAGCTTAGCGACGTCAGGGAGAACTCATTATAACCGCAGCTTGAGATAAGCTCGCCAATGGCTTGGATTACCTCTTCCTGGGGGCGCTCACGTACCGGACGGTATATATTTCCCGCCTGGCAGAAGCGGCAGCCGCGGCTGCAACCCCGCTGAATCTCGATGGCACCTCGGTCGTGGACAACCTCGATATAGGGGACTACCGGTCTGGTGGGTGGAGGTGGTAGTTTGCCGACAATCCGTCGTGTGATACGGGGGCTGGCTTCGGTTACCATCGGGGTGATATTCTTAAATAGACCGTGGCTATCGTACTCCACGTGATATAGACTGGGCACGTAGATGCCGGGTAGGGTGGCTAGCTTACGTAGCAGCTCTTTTTTCGGGTAGCCATGGCGTTTCCCGTCTCGAAGGGTCTCGAGCAGCTCGAGGGCGATTTCTTCACCCTCTCCGATGACGAAGAAGTCGATAAAGTCAGCCATTGGCTCCGGGTTGAGGGCGCAGCTACCTCCGGCCATGACCAGCGGAAAGGAATCGTTTCTTTCTGAGGCGAAGACCGGTATTCGAGCCAGGTCGAGGGTATTCAGTACGTTGGTGTAGGTAAGTTCGTAGCCCAGGGAGAAGCCAATGACGTCAAAATTCTTTAGCGGACGCTTTGATTCCAGGCTGAACAGGGGGATGCCTCTGGCGCGCATCTGGGCTTCCATATCGGGCCAGGGGGCATAGAATCTCTCGGCGAGTGCGTCTGGTTGAGCGTTTATTAGCTCGTAGATGATACTCAGGCCCAGGTTGGACATACCCACTTCGTAGAGGTCAGGGTAGGCGAGGACAATCCGAATCAGGGTTTTATCCCAGTCTTTCAGGACAGAGTTCCACTCACCGCCGGTGTAGCGGGCGGGTTTGGTTACCCGGTACAGGATATCGTCAAGCTCGGTCAAGTGAACGCCTCCGAAGGCTAATTATAGTTAAGATAGAGGAAATAATCCACCTTTGGCTGGAGTTAGCTGGACTTAGCCGTTTAACTGCGAGAGGTCAAACCTCATCCCGTCGCGGGCACTAATCACCCTGACCCCGGTTTCCCGGGATAGTTTCTCGGCTAGCTCCCAGGGTCTGGCCCGCCACATTGACATCCCGAAGTGGGTTAATATCGCGGCCTTTGGTTTGAGTTCACTGATCAGGCGTTTGGCATCGGCTCGGAAAAGACAACGTTAAGAATGAGTAGCTCCCCGCCGTAGCTCTTGGTCAGCGCATCAAAGTAGCGGGTATCGGTGATGTAGGAAAAGCGGTGCTTTTTGGTCTTAAAGAGCATGCCGTAGGTTTCCACGGGGTGTATATGTCTGACGGGAGTGGTAAAGGAGACTTCGCCAGTAGAGTAGGTTTTGCCTTCCTCTAGTATCT
>CAZHRO010000008.1:0-12944 GCA_964535045.1 uncultured Dehalococcoidales bacterium
TACCTATCCTACGAAGCCGGTCGGCTATTTCCAGGTCGCTAGGCATTATTCCGTCCCGGACATCAACCAGGAAGATAATAGCATCCGCCTCCGCAAGAGCCGCCTCCACCTGCGCATTAACCTCCTGCGCCATAGCTGACTCAGGACCTGGTTCTAAACCGCCGGTATCAACCACGGTAAATTCATTCCCAGGCACGGTAACATCAGCCATGATACGGTCGCGGGTCGTCCCCGGCAGGTCATCAACAATGGCTATCCTTTTCCCCGCCAGGCGGTTAAGGAGGGTAGATTTACCCACATTCTGCCGACCAACAATGGCAACAAGCGGTCTGGCGGCACCCACCGTCAAAAGCTCCTTCCCCATGAACCCCTAATCTTGAGTAAGTCTAGGAAGATTTTACCTCTCAACCTCTACTTTTCATAATACCAGAGATAGCCTAATTCACCAGGATGTCTGAGAATGACTGGAAAGGGCCAGAATGAACGAGGCTTTAGTCTCTTGTTTCTTCCAACTTCCTAATAAGTGCTGATATATTCTCGTGGTAATAGTGGGGAAAATATTCAACCCTTGCCCTGGTAGGATAAGTTACCGCCCCACCCTCCTTAACTTCCTTACAGGCTTGCACCAGCTCCCTCCGCAGGTCCTCCGGTATATCGGGAACCTCAAGAGAAGCTGAAGGAGTACCTCCGGCACCTTTCGTTCGTCAGTCCATGGTGTCATTTACGTCACCGGCGCCAGCTCTTTAGCAAACCTCACGCTGGGGGGTTCAATCTCGGTTCGGGTAGTCTTCTTCAGTTCACTGATACTGTCCCGGAAATCCTGAGCAAAGGCGTTATATTCCATTACCAGCCGGTTATACTGGTCTCTAGTCTCCTGGGGGATCTCAACTGTCTCCGCTATCTCATAAAACTGCTCGATAAATTCATAATAATGATTATTCACCAGCCACAGCTCATTGAGATAGGTATAGAGATAGGCCTCAGGGCGTCCGCTTCTAATATCACTCTCTATACGACTGATAAAGCTATCACACCAGGTATTAAAAACCCGCTTTGCCATATCACACGCCCGTGCCCAGTCCCACAGTTTCGGGTTATCAACTGAGAATAGAGTCTCGATGATGGCAAAGATAGATAACGAGGAATTACCCATAAACCGGCGGTTAAAATAGCCCGCCATTTGCCTCAGCCCCGAGAGCGAGACCTCAAGTCGCTGCCTTCGGGTGCCACTCACCGCAGTAACCAAACCGACAACCATGATCGCAATGAGGGTTGGTGCCAGGGCGGCGATGGGCCACCTATTTACCGAGCCAATCAGGGCCAGTACCGTTATCAGAATTGGCCACCAGAGCCAGTTAGCCATGCTTCTTGAAACATTCATGGGTGTCCTCCTCTTAATAACCGGGTAGTGGTATCTCAAGACCGCCCAGCATCATCGCCAGCAGGGCCTTCTGCATATGCAGCCGGTTCTCAGCCTGGTCGAAGACCACCGACTTCGGGCTATCCAGGATAGCCGCCGACACCTCTTCACCCCGATGCGCCGGCAGAGGATGCATCAGAATTGCATCCTCCTTGGCCAAAGATAAAAGCTCCTCATTCACCTGATAGGAAGCAAACGCCTTATGTCTCTCGTCCGCCTCAGCCTCCTGCCCCATGCTCGTCCAGACGTCAGTATAGACAATATCAGCCCCACTGACTGCTACCTTCGGCTCATCGCTACACAGTATCTCGGTACCATTGGCTAGAGCATTGTCCTGAGCCTGCTTCAGTATCCCTTCCTGAACCCGGTAATCTGCCGGCGAGGCGATCCGGAAGTTCACCCCGGCCAGCGAAGCGGCCAGCATAAGGCTGTGCGCTACGTTATTACCGTCCCCAACATAGGCTAGGGTCAAACCCCCCAGCCCGTCTTTCTTCTCGTAGATGGTAAGCAGGTCAGCCAGTGCCTGGCAGGGATGCTCGCGGTCAGAGAGCGCATTTATCACGGGTACATCGGCATAGCTTGCCAGAACCTCCAGGGTCTGGTGAGAAAAGGTGCGGACAGTAATAGCGTTAACGTAGCGGCTGAGCACCCGGGCAACATCCGGTACTGACTCACGCTTTCCCAGCCCGACCTCAGCCGGAGAGAGATAGATGGCCTCCCCTCCCAGCTGCCGCATCGCCAGTTCAAAGCTAACCCTGGTTCTTAACGAGGGCTTCTCAAACATGATTACTAGAGTCTTACTGCTGAGCACAGAGAGCCAGCCTTCAGTTTTCATATCAATGGCATCTTTAATAAGCAAGTGAATATCCTCGCTGCTGAGGTCAGAAATGGAAAGCAGGTCCTTACCCAGCACTTTAGCCTCCTTTATATTTCCATAGTATACCACGAAAAGGGGCTATTCAATAGGGGGCCAGTTAGATAAGCGCTCTCGCCACTTTACTACCAAGAATAAACCTGCTTAAATGAGTATAGTCAGGGGCAAAATTATGGAACAAATAATAATGCACCCTATCGGCGTAATCCACTCGCCCTACCAGGAGAGCAGGCGTATTCCTATCCAGGGGACTTTTGACGATAAAGTGGAAGCCTGGCTTGAGCTAAAGGATGAGTATGTTAAGGGCCTAAAGGACCTGGATAAGTTTAGTCACGCCATAATAATATACTACTTTAACCGCTCGAATAGAGTTGAGATTGAGGGAAGGCCATTTCTGGAAAAGAATAAACACGGCATCTTTGCCATCAGAAGCCCCCACCGCCCCAACCACATCGGGTTTTCCATCATAAAGATTAAGAGCATAAAAGCGAATAGAGTATATTTTACCGAGGTGGATGTGCTCAACGGGACGCCACTTCTGGATATAAAGCCCTATGTCAAGTATTTTGACAGCCGGGAGAACGTTATTTCAGGGTGGCTGGAGAAGCACTTCAAGGACGGCAATATTCCAGATAAGACGGTCATCCAGTGATGATTCTAACCACTGCGGCGCTGGTAACCGGGCGCACCCTCGAGGTGGAGAGGGTCGAAAAATCACAACCCAAATATAGAAAGGTGACGCAATCTCAAGGAATAGCCTTAATGATGAAGGGAAGCTATATCCTTCTTATCCCGCTACCCAAAGGGCAGATGATTAAAGCCGGCAGCCTGCCAGAAATCTATTTTCCCGGCGGCTGCTATGCCTACGTTGGCTCAGCCATGGGCGGGTTTAAATCCAGACTAAACCGCCACCACCGGAAAAACAAGAAGCCCCACTGGCACATCGATTATCTGCTGGATAGGGCCAGCATCGATAGCGTAATCCTCATCGAGACCGAAGCCAGGGCAGAGTGTGCCATTGCTCAGGCCCTCAGCTCCCAGTTTGACGGTGTCCCCGGCTTCGGCGCTAGCGACTGCGGATGCCGCAGTCACCTCTTTTTTTCAGGCTCTGAGAGCCAGATGAAGCCAACTATAATGTCCATACTAAGCTCGCTGGCTACCAGCAAAAGAATACACCTGGTCTCCCCGAAATAGAGGGGTAGAAATGACAGAGATTATCTTAATAAGGCATGGTGAAACTGAATGGAACACACGAGAAATATTTAGAGGCAGAATTGATATTGAGCTGAACGAGACCGGAATCAGACAGGCTGAGTTGTTGGCCAGATACCTGAGCCAGGTAAAGATAGCAGCGATATACTCCAGCCCGCTAAGGCGGGCCCTAGAGACAGCCGAAACGATGGCCAGCTATCATAAACTTGAGGTAGTCACTACGCCCAAACTTATAGATTTTGATTACGGAGAATGGCAGGGGCTGCCCCATCAAGAAGTAAAGGATAAGTATAGAGAGCTTTATGCGGAGTGGCTCAAGAACCCTCACCGGGTTAAAATGCCAGGGGGTGAAAGCCTGAGTGATGTCAGAAGGCGGGCCCTCAATGTGGTAGGCAGTGTAACATCCCGGTATCAGGACACGGTAGTTCTGGTATCCCACCGCGTGGTAAATAAGGTCTTGATATGCGCCTTACTCGGGCTTAATAATTCCCACTTCTGGAACGTAAAGCAGGACGTTGGTGCTATCACCACCTTTACTCATGAAAACGACCGCTTCATCCTCACCAGACATAATGATAATTCTTTCTTAAAACCTATCCTGAAGGCGCCACTCAGTGATTTCTGAACTATGCGGGACGGCATTCTCAGGTCACCAGCCTGAGGTCACATAACCCGATTAGTCGGGAAACCAGCCGCCGCTACTCTTACGGCTGGAGCAGGTTGCCGGGCACCGCTCGCACCGCCCGTCACAGGGCTCCGGATGAATGATTACGCTACTTTCGGGAATCCTGTTATGGATGTCAGCCTCAATCTGGTCGCAGATTTTGTGTGCCTGCTCCAGGCTGATTTCCCGGTCGAATACCAGATGAAGGTCGATATGGCGGTGGCTCCCGGAACGGCGCGTCCGCAGTGCATGGAAGCCAGCCACACGCCCGGTATATGCCTTTAGACAATCCTCGATAACTGTCTCTTGCTCCGGGGAAAGCCTGGCATCAACCAGCCCCAATAACGGCTTGGATATCGTCTTACGACCCCACCAGATTATGTATCCAGCGACACCAATGGCAACGATGGAGTCAATGTGATTAAGGTTGGTAAGACGAACCACCAATAGACCAGTCAATACCGCTGAGGCAGAGTACACATCAGCCGCGATGTTACGGGCATTAGCCTCCAGGGCTACTGACCCGGTAGCCCGTGCTACCCTTAACAGGTGTCGAGACAGGAGGAGGCTGATCACTATTGAAGCCGCCATTACGCCGATGCCAGCTTCGGTTAGCTCAATAACAGCCCCGGCAAGCAGGCGGCGAATCGAAGCATAGATTATCAACCCACCAGCCGTTATGATGAGGATGCCCTGTACTACCCCCGCAATATCCTCCCACTTGCCGTGACCGTAGGGATGCTCGCTATCGGCTGGCTTGGTAGCTATTCGAACTGCCAGGAAGGTCACGATACCAGCAATCAGGTCGAGTAAGCTATCGGTAGCCTGAGCCGCGATACTGATGCTGCCCGTAAACCCAGCAACAACTGCCTTCGCCGAGATAAGACCAACAACAACACCAACCAACAGCCTGGAAGCACCTGTTTTGGTGGAGAACATTAGATACCCTTACTTTATCCTGATAATATACCGGGAACTGGAATTTTACATCAGTAGCTCCCGCAAGGCAATTTTTTATACCAACCAGAGCTTCGGGTGAGTAAAAGCTGCTATGTCAAACCTGCTAACCAAACTAAGCGCCACTCTGTTATAATGAGACCATGAAAAAGTCGCGGCTGGTTTTGTTTGACGGCAACGCCCTGGTTCACCGTGCCTTCCATGCCCTGCCCCCCCTGACCGTGAGCAAGACCGGTGAGATGGTGAGCGCTGTTTACGGTTTTGCCCTTATGCTGCTTAAGGCAATAGACGAGCTAGAACCCAGCCACTGCGCCGTTGCCTTTGATATGAAGGCGCCTACCTTCCGCCACCAGCTTTTTGACCAGTATAAAGCACACCGTCCGGCTACCCCCGATGAGCTGGTTAACCAGCTGGGCCGGGTAAGAGAGCTGGTCACCGCCTTCCGCATCCCCATCTTCGAGCTTGAAGGCTATGAAGCCGACGATGTTCTGGGTACCCTAAGCCGACAGGCCAGCGAGCAGGGAATCGAGTCGGTCATCGTTACCGGTGATGCCGATACCATGCAGCTGGTCTCACCCAGGGTAAAGGTGCTCTACCCCAAACCGGGGGGGAGCTTCAGCAACACCATCCTCTACGATGAATCTGCGGTGCGCGATAAGTATGGAGTCAGCCCGGAGCACATTGCCGACCTCAAAGGGCTGGTCGGTGACCCCTCGGATAACATCCCGGGTGTCTCCGGTATTGGTAAGAAAACAGCGGTCAAACTCATCCAGCAGTTTGGCACCATCGAAGAGATATATGCCCACCTGGATGAGGTAAGCCCATCTAAACTCCAGGCGCTCCTGCGCCAGAACGAAGCCGTCGCCCGCCAGAGTAAGGAGCTGGCCACCATCGTTACCGAGGTGCCGCTCACCCTTCACCTTGATGACTGCCGCACCAGCCATTATGACCGCCAGCGGGTAGCCGAGCTTTTCCGTGAACTGGAGTTTTCCACTCTCCTGCCCAGATTACCCCAAACAGAAGTAGACACCGAAACACCGGCAGTTTCGCTACCGACCAAGCTTACGGCCCAGCCTGAGCCAAGCTACCACACGGTAACCACCACCCCAGCCTTCAGTGAGCTTATAAATCGCCTGTCGCGGGCTGAGTCCTTTGCCTTTGACCTGGAGACAACCAGCCTGGATGCCATGTCCGCCCAAATAGTGGGTATCTCGGTATCTCCGGTTCCGGCTGAAGCCTACTACATCCCGGTGGGCCACGTCGGCTGGGGAAAGGTAGAGCAGCTGCCCCTGGAACAGGTAGTAGCCGGCTTTAAACCTCTGTTAGAGGACGCTTCCCTGCCCAAGCTGGCCCACAACGGTAAGTACGATATGACGGTGCTGGCTGGCTACGGGGTAACGGTTAATAACCTGGCCTTTGACACTATGGTGGCTGCCTACCTGCTGGGAGAGAAGTCCCTGAGCCTGAAGGCTCTTGGCTTTGGCCGTCTCGGTATTGAGATGACGCCCATCACCGACCTTATTGGCACCGGAGCCAGGCAGCTTTCTATGTCCGAGGTACCGATAAAGGACGCCGCAGGTTACGCCTGTGCCGATGCTGACATCACCGGGCAGCTGGCTGAAGTGTTCCGGAAAGAGCTTCACGAGCAGGGTCTATGGTCACTATTCTCTGAGGTCGAGATGCCGCTGGTGCCGGTACTGCTCAGTATGGAAAGAAACGGCATTGCCCTGGACACTGAATTGCTGCGGCAGATGTCTCACCGCCTCGGTGAGCGACTGCTTAAACTGGAACTGGAGATATATAACAGCGTGGGGCACCGTTTCAACATTAACTCCCCGCAGCAGCTAAGCACTGTCCTGTTTGAAGAGCTGAAACTACCAGCCGCGAAGAGAACAAAGGGTGGCTATTCCACCGGTGCCGCCGTCCTAGAGGCACTGCGCGGCGTTCATCCGGTAATAGAGCTAATCCTGGATTACCGCCAGCTCAGTAAACTCAAATCAACCTACATTGATGCCCTCCCGGCATTGATTAATCCCAAGACGGGACGGGTGCACACCAGCTTCAATCAGACCCGGACGGCTACCGGGCGGCTTTCTTCCAGCGAGCCAAACCTGCAAAACATCCCGATCCGGGGGGAAATGGCCAGGGAAATCAGACAGGCCTTCATTGCTCCCCCGGGCTCCTGTCTACTGGCGGGAGACTACTCCCAGATTGACCTCCGCGCCCTGGCCCATCTTTCTCAGGACCCTGGCTTAATAAGAGCCTTCCAGCAGGACGAGGATATTCACACCGCCACCGCCACCCAGCTTTTTAATGTAGAGACCTCACAGGTCACCGAGGATATGCGCCGTCTGGCGAAGACAGTTAACTTTGGGGTTATCTATGGTATGAGTGACTACGGACTGGAGCAGGCTACCGAGCTTTCCCGTCAGGAGGCAGCTGAGTTTATTGCCGCCTACTTCGAGAAATACCCGGGAATAAGAGAGTACCTGGAGTCAACCAAAGAACAGGCACGCCGGTCGGGCTATGTTCAGACGCTGCTGGGTAGAAAGCGCCGTATCCCCGAGATTAATGCCTCCAACCGACAGATAAGAGAGGCCGCCGAACGTATGGCAATAAACATGCCCGTACAGGGAACCTCCGCTGACATCATCAAGGTAGCCATGATTAACCTCCATCAGAAAATGAGCCAGCAAAAACTTAAGAGCAAGATGCTGCTCCAGGTTCACGACGAGCTTATCTTTGAAGTGCCTCAGGAGGAGATGGAGTTAATGCGCGAGCTTGTACCCCAGGTAATGTGTGCGGCTCTAGCCCTCAGTGTGCCGCTCAAGGTGGATATTAAGACCGGTAGTAACTGGGGGGAGATGGAATAGGGAATCAGGATGAGCCGATTCCAAACCGGGGTTTTGATTTCCTTCGGCGTTACCTTCGCTATTCTCTCCTGCCTGGCTTACCAGTATCCCTACTTTCCGATAGACCCGAAAATCAGCCTCGGGATGCAGGCACTCGAGGGGCACCTTTTCCCCGTGATGCACCTGGTGTCACTCACAAGTTCTCGTCTCCCGGCAGCTGTAGTTGTGGTCTCGGTGGCAATCTGGCTGGGGAGAAGCGGCCGAAGAATTGAGGCAATACTCACCGGTTCGGTAACTGCCATCTCATTGCTGGCTATCGTCCCCGCCGTTAAATCTCTGGTTGACCGACCCCGCCCAACCCCAGATTTAGTCCAGGTTATGACGTTGAGCCAAGGGGAGAGCTTCCCCAGTGGCCATGCTGCTTTTGCGGTGGTTTTCTACGGGTTTCTATTCTATCTCCTGCCGAGTTTGACCGGCAATGGGGCGGCGGTTAAAACCCTGCGGATTTTGCTGGCGGTCCTTATCGGTCTGACCGCGGCCTCCCGCATCTACCTGGGAGCCCACTGGTTCAGTGATGTCATCGGGGGGCTTGTTCTGGGAGGGCTGGTCCTTCTCGGCGGCATTATTATATACTGTCATTACCAGCCGAGATTTTTAAGGAGAGAAGGAAATGCCGGAGCTTCCGGAAGTAGAAACCATAAAGAATGAGCTTCTGCCTCACGTCATCGGCCGCCGGGTCACGGATGTCACCCTTTGCTGGGAAGGGATAGTCCGCAAGCCATCACCAGAGGAGTTTTGCTCTCGACTCATCGGGGAGAGAGTAACCGGTATTTCCCGGCGCGGCAAATACCTCATCTTCCGCCTGAGCAGTGGTGAAGCCCTGATTATCCATCTCAAGATGACCGGCTCTCTACTATTAAATCACGCTTCAGACACACCCGGAAGGTTCATCCGTGCGGTTCTCCATCTGGATAACGATTGCCAGCTCCGCTTCCGTGACCCGCGCAAGTTCGGGGTAATGTGGCTGGTGGAAGAGGCCAGCCGCGTGGTGGCAAAGCTCGGCCCCGAACCACTGGAGGACAGTTTCACCGCTCAGGTGCTTACGGAGCGACTGGCCAGGCGCAAAGCACCGATAAAACCCGTCCTTCTCGACCAGAACTTCGTTGCCGGGATTGGCAATATGTACGCCGATGAAGCCCTGTATGACGCCGGCATCCACCCCCTGAGGCCAGCGTCAAGCCTGTCCGGGGAAGAGATTGTAGAGCTTCACCACGCTATTCGGCAGGTGCTGCGGGCCGCGATCGGAAATAAGGGCGCCAGTGTAGCAAACTACTACCGCCCCGGTGGGGAGCTGGGCAGGGCGCACTTCGAGTTCCGGGTCGCCCACGGGCTGGGGGGGGAATTCTGTCAGCGGTGCGGCACCCCGATTGAGCGGATAGTGGTGCGTAACCGAGGCACCTACCTTTGTCCCAAGTGCCAGGTGCGGGATAAACCTACGAGGTAAGAAAGAACAGGCAGCCGAGACTCCCCCTAGTTTTACCCCGCAGGCGGCGCAAGCCAATCCTGCTTCACTTGCATACGCTTGTCATATTCTTTGGCAAAAGCCTCGCTAAATATGTATTCTCTAATATCGCCCGGATGGGGAGCATAAATTGCAAGCCCCGCAATCACGCCAGATACAATTTTAAAAACGTCTCTTCTATGTTAAGACCTTTGAACTCTTCATATGTTATAGTATTAATATATTATCAAAGCACTTAAGAATAATATGTTATTTAATTTAAGCAGGCCTTGACATACTGGGTGCAAAGTTCTATAATGAAACCGTAGTCTAGGAGAGATAGCAATGGCGAAAAGGGACTACTATGAAATTTTAGGCATCAAGAGGGGAGCCAGTGAGCGGGAGATAAAGCAGGCTTACCGTAAGCTGGCACGCAAGTACCACCCTGATGTTAATCCTGGTGACAGGTCAGCCGAGGCCAAATTCAAGGAGATAAACGAGGCTTACGAGGTTCTCTCAGACAGTGAAAAGCGGGGGAAATATGACCGCTTCGGTGATAAATGGCAGTATGCTGACCAGTTTGCCCAGGGTGGATTTCAGGAAGCACCATTCTGGGATTTTGGCTCCGGAGGTGACGCTACCAGCTTTCATTTTGGGGGGGGTGATTTAGGTAGCCTGTTTGAGGAATTATTCAGGGGCTCCCGTGCTCGAACCTATACGCGCCAGGCTCGCTCACGGCGAGGTCAGGATATAGAGCACCCCGTAGAGGTAACCCTGGAGGAAGCCTATCATGGTGCGAGGCGGCTCCTTAATCTTGAGGTTAACGAGCCGTGTTCCAGCTGTCGGGGGACGGGCCTGATACAGAACGTGCCCTGTTCGGTGTGCCGCGGCTCTGGGGTAGTATCACGGTTAAAGCGCCTCGAGGTTAAGATTCCGCCGGGGGTTAGAGACGGCTCCCGGGTACGCCTGGCGGGCAAGGGGGGACAGGGCTATGGTGGAGCGGCCAGTGGAGACCTCTACTTGGTGGTTTCGGTAAAACCGCACGCCCGGTTTAAGCGCAGCGGTGATGACCTTCATGTTGAGGTGGATGTTCCTCTAACGGTGGCGGTGTTGGGAGGCGAGGTTCAGGTGCCCACTCTTAGGGGCAGGCTGGCGCTGAAGATTCCACCGGAGACGCAAAACGGGCGTACCTTTCGTCTCGCCAATCAGGGGATGCCTCATCTGGGTAGAGCAGGTTATGGTGACCTCTTAGCCAGGGTTAATGTGTTAGTACCGACCAAACTCTCGAATAAAGAAAAGGAATTGTTTAAGCAGCTTAGCGAGCTTAGACCAGACTAGCGGCCTGTAAGGTTTTTCAAACTTGCTTCGATGGAATCAAATAGACCGGGGAGGCTTTTATGAACACAGAAGAAACCGAACCGCGTTACGGGATAAGTATCGCCGCCAGAATGGTTGGGGTGCAAACCCACACCTTGCGCTACTACGAGAGAATTGGCATAATAGAGCCATATCGCTCTCGAGGCAATATCCGCCTGTATTCCGATAGAGATGTTGCCCGGCTCAGGCAGGCAAAGACTCTGATGGAAGACCTGGGGATCAATCTGGCGGGGGTAGGGGTTATTTTAAGGATGCTGGAGCGTATGAGCGAGCTACAGAATCGACTGGCAGAAATGGAAGCCGATATGAATAGACTTGAGGGAGGGAGACGATGAGACAGGAGAGGTTTACGGAACAAGCGCAGGAGGCGCTGGCGCTGTCCCAAGAGATAGTTCGCCAGTATCATCACAGCCAGTGGGATGTGGAGCATATTCTCCTGGCACTGCTCCGTCAGGAGCGGGGGTTAGTGGGTGATATACTGAGGGAGCTTGGTGTTGACGTTGAGGCAGCGAGACGGCAGGTTGAGGCAGCCCTGGAGAAATCACCCAAGGTTACCTATGAAGTAGCGCAAATCTACGCCACCCCGCGGGTTGCCCAGCTACTGACCAAGGCTGGTGAGGAAGCCAACAGGCTCAAGGACGAGTTTATTAGCACCGAGCATCTTCTGGTGGCCATGATAGAAGAGGAGAAGGGGGAAGCCGCCTCTATTCTTCGTCGCCTGGGTATTGACCAGGAGAAGGTATATCGGGCACTGCAAAAGCTTCGCGGCGGGCATCGGGTTACGGATGCTCGCGCCGAGAGTAAATACCGCTCTTTGGAGAAGTATGGTCGGGACCTGACGGAGCTTGCCCGTGCCGGCAGGCTTGACCCAGTTATCGGGCGGGAAGAGGAGATCAAGCGGATAATGCAAATCCTCACCCGCCGCACCAAGAATAATCCGGTGATTGTGGGTGATGCCGGGGTGGGCAAGACAGCTCTAGCGGAAGGACTGGCACAGAAGATTGCCGCCGATGATGTTCCCGATTCTCTCAAGGGACGAAAGGTGGTGGCCCTGGATATGGGGTCATTGGTGGCCGGAAGCAAGTTCCGTGGTGAGTTTGAAGAGCGGCTTAAGGCGGTGATGGATGAGGTGCGCCAGGCACAGGGGGAGGTTATTCTGTTCATTGACGAGATTCATACCGTGGTCGGGGCTGGCGCTGCCGAGGGTGCCATTGATGCCAGTAATATGCTTAAACCAGCGCTGGCGCACGGTGAGCTACAGTGTATCGGGGCAACTACTCTTGACGAATACCGAAAATTTATTGAGAAGGATAAGGCCCTGGAGCGGCGTCTTCAGCCGGTGTTTGTGGGCGAGCCAAGTATCGAGGCTACGGTCGAGATGCTCAAGGGGCTCCGGCCCCGCTATGAGGCGCACCACAAGATCAAGATAAGCGACGAGGCCCTGGAGGCAGCGGCTAAGCTGAGTCAGCGCTACATCTCCGACCGGTTTTTGCCGGATAAGGCGATTGACCTGATTGATGAGGCGGCCAGCAAGCTGCGTATTGACACCGAGAGTGCGCCGCCGGAGGTTAAGTCGCTCGAGCAGCGTATTAAGCACCTGGCCAATGAGGAGGAGGCAGCCTCCCAGCGGCAGGATTACGAGCAGGCCGCGAAGCTTAAAGCGGAGAGGATACGCCTGGAGGATGAATACAGTCAGGCCAAGGGTAGCTGGCTCAAGCAGGAGAAGATTGACGAGGTGGTTAGCGAAGAGGATATTGCCCGGTTAATCTCTAACTGGACGGGGATACCCGTTTCCCAGATGCTCGAAGGTGAGGCGGAGAAGCTGCTTCATATGGAGGAGCGACTTCACGAGAGGATGGTAGACCAGGAGGAGGCAGTGAGCGCTATTTCCGAGGCTATCCGCCGCAGTCGAGCCGGACTCAAAGACCCGAGGCGACCCATCGGTAGCTTCATGTTCCTGGGTCCCACCGGCGTGGGCAAAACAGAGCTGGCGAAGACCCTGGCCTGGTTCATGTTTGATGATGAGAACGCCATGGTACGCCTGGATATGTCCGAGTACCAGGAAAAACACACCGTCTCCCGGCTAA
>CAZHRO010000009.1:0-12330 GCA_964535045.1 uncultured Dehalococcoidales bacterium
CCCATAATTACGAGGCGGTCGTCAAGCTCGATAGATTCTTCGTCGGCGGGATTGGTGAGGAGCTTACCGCTCTTTCTGTTTATGGCCAGGATATTTGCTTGGCTCCTCTGGCGGATTGCCTTAACAGTTTGTCCAATCAGGGGTGAGCTGTTAGGTACAATTATGTTTTCCATCTGCAGTTCTCTGCCGCGGCGGAAGACTACGGTATCGATAAAGTCAGCCACCGCCGGGCGGATGGCAAGCAGAGCCATCCGCCGCGCCCCGATGTTACTTGGCGACACAACCCGATCAGCTCCTGCCCTCTTCAGCTTGGTCTCCGTCTCTTTGCTGCTGGCCCGCGCCACAATGAGTAAGTCGGGACGTAGCTCCCGCGCCGACAGGGCGATATAGGTGTTATCCACGTCACTGCCAACCGCAGCCACCAGCCCCCGGGCGCGCTCAATACCGGCCTCCAGAAGCACCTTGTCGGTGGTGGCATCGCCGGCTAAACAGAGATAGTTTTCCTCTTCAGCCAGGGCGATGTTGTCCGGGCGGCTGTCAATAACGACAAAGGAGATGCCTTCCTCACTAAAGGTGCGGGCGATATCCTCCCCCACTCTGCCGTAACCGCAGAGAATAAAATGGTCTTTTAGTTTGGCTATTTTGGCTTTCATCTGTCGCCTCCTCCGGGTGATACCGAATCTCCCCTCTATGGCATATTCTACAAGAGCACTGAGCACAAACAGCGCCCCGCTGACACCACCAACAATCAAAAAAATGCTGAAAATCCGCCCCGCCGCGCTGAGGGGGTGAACCTCCCCGTAACCCACTGTGGAAATGGTTATCATCGTCATGTAAACGGCGTCGATTAACGACCATCCCTCAATGAGCGTATAGCCGATAGTGCCCGCGGCGATGATGCTGGCTAATATGACCAGCCCTCGCCGTAATCTCTTTTGTATCTGTGACTCCACTTTTTACCTCTGATTAAGCCCTATTGTAGCACATTTTTTCACTGGCGATGAGAGACAGTTGCGAGCTCGGAATTTGTCGGCGGCACTAAGCATATGCTAAGATTTCTAGGCACTTTGGTCACTAAGTCTTTGTGGGGTTAGAGAGAGAGGCAGCATGAAGCCAGAGGATAGAGAGGTTATCATTATACCGGAGCGGTGTAAGGGTTGCGGCTTCTGCATCGAGTTTTGTCCCCCGCACGTTCTTCATAGGTCTGCGGAGATGAACAGCAAAGGCTACCACACGGTTTACCTCGGTGACGACGCTAAGTGTACCAGGTGTGATATGTGCGGCATGGTCTGTCCCGACTTTGCCATCGGTGTTGTTGATATTGAGAAAGAGCCTTGTAGGAGTTAGCAGTCTCGAATGACCGAGCGACAGTGTTTGGCCGGAGAGTTTTTTCTGAGCGGGGACGATGCCTGTGCTGAAGGGGCGATAAGCGCCGGTTGTCGCTTCTTTGCCGGCTATCCCATCACACCGGCTACCGAGATTGCGGAGCGGATGTCGGAGCGGCTGCCCGAGGTTGGGGGCAGCTATATCCAGATGGAGGACGAACTGGGGTCGATGGCGGCGGTTCTGGGGGCTTCGTGGGGGGGGGCTAAGGCGATGACGGCCACCTCTGGCCCCGGCTTCAGTCTGATGATGGAAAATATTGGTTTGGGCGTTATGACCGAGACACCCTGTGTCGTGGTGAACATTCAGCGGGCTGGTCCTTCGACGGGACTGCCGACCCTGAGCGGGCAGGGAGATATGATGCAGGCGCGCTGGGGTAGCCACGGGCCGTACAGCATCATCGTTCTATCCCCCGCTTCTCCTCAGGAGCTATTTGACCTGACGATAAAGGCCTTTAACCTCTCCGAAAGGTATCGTCTCCCGGTCTTGGTCATGTCTGAAGCCGCTATCGGCCATATGTATGAAAAGGTGGTCATCCCACCCGCTGAGGAGATAGAACTCGTACTGCGGCGCAAGCCCGCGGTGCCACCCGAGGCATATCTGCCCTTTGAGCCTGATGCTGACTTGGTACCACCGATGGCAAATGCCGGTGAGGGCTACCGTATACATGTTACCGGCCTGACGCACGATGAGCGGGGTTATCCGGCGATGAACGCTGGGGCGCAGGACAGGCTGGTGAGGCGGCTGGTGGAAAAAATCGAGCAGAATAAGGCCAGTATCATCGAGCTTGAAGAGGATGGCACTCAAGATGCCGAGGTGGTTATTCTGACCTATGGAATCTCAGCCCGGGTTTCCCGTATTGCGGTTGCGTGGGCTCGGAATGAGGGCATCAGGGCTGGTATGTTAAGACTAATAACTGTCTGGCCCTTCCCCGATGACCGGATTCGGGAGATTGCCCGGGAGGTTGGGGCTTTTGTCGTGCCCGAGATAAACTACGGGCAGATCGCCCTGGAAGTGGAGCGGTGCGTCTGTGGCCTGGCGCCGGTGGTAACCGTGCCTCACATGGGGGGAGGGGTGCACGACCCACAGTCGATCTTGGAGGCAATAAGACAGGCGGTTAGGTAGGGGAAGTTAACTCTGGATTTAGGGCTATCAAATGCAGAAGAGCGAGGTCAGTTTGAAAAGCCATCCCCTGGATGATTACCTTAGAGTAGAGCGGATGCCGCATATCTGGTGTCCCGGTTGTGGTTTGGGTCTGGTAGTGAGCTGCTTTCTGAGGGGGCTGCTTAGGTCCGGGCTTGACCTAGATAAGGTGGTGGTCGTCTCGGGGATAGGCTGCGCCGGGAGGGCGGCGGGCTATATCAACCTGGATTCCTTCCACACGACTCACGGGCGGGCCATCCCTTTTGCCACCGGGCTTAAGATAGCCAATCCCGAGCTAACGGTCGTGGTGATAAGCGGCGATGGTGACCTGGTGGCGATTGGAGGTAATCACCTCATTCATGCCGCACGCCGCAATATTGACTTAACGGTATTATGCGCTAATAACTTCATCTACGGGATGACCGGAGGGCAGTTGGGCCCCACAACGCCGCTCACGGCGCGAACCACCACTTCAGTCAGGGGTAATGTAGATAAGCCGTTCAACATTCCGTATCTGGCAGCAGCCAGTGGGGCTGCCTATGTTGCCCGCTGGACCACCGCCCACGTTCGCCGACTGGAGAAAGCGGTCACTGAGGCCCTCCTGAAGAGGGGATTTAGCCTGGTGGAGATAATCAGTCCGTGCCCGACCTATTATGGTCGAATGAACAGGCAGGTAACCGGGCTTGACCAGATGAAGTATTACCGCGATAACAGTGTTATTAAATCTGGAATCGACCCCAAACAGGCCGGCATCGAGTTTAACGGGTCGATAATTGTGGGTAAGTTTGTGGACAGGGCTTGTTGAGTCTGGCAGTACGGTTTTTTAATTGAGGGAGGATAGATGGCGGAGCGACAGGAGCTGAGAATATGCGGTTACGGGGGGCAGGGTATAATCCTGGCGGGCTATATTGTGGGTCAGGCAGTATCTATCTTTGAGCCCCGGTGCGCCACCTTTATTCGGGACTACGGGCCCGAAGCTCGGGGCGGAGCCTGTCGGGCCGACGTGGTCATCTCCGACGAGTCAGTTTCCTACCCTTACATTATAGCACCTTCCGTGTTAGTTGCCATGTCACAGCAGGCTTATGACCGCTATCAATCTCAAAGCCGCGCCGATACCCTGGTAATCATTGACGAGGACTTGGTCAAGCCGCAGCCGAGTGGCAACCGGCTTCTCAGCGTTCCCGCCCGGCGAATTGCCGAGGAGCTGGGCAGGGTGGCGGTGGCTAACGTGGTGATGCTGGGCTTCCTCACCGCCGTTACCGACCTGGTTACGGTGGAGTCGATGAAGCAGTCTCTCCTGGCGGCGGTGCCCAAGGGGACGGAAGCGCTGAACACGAAGGCGTTTGAAAAGGGCTACTCCTACGGTCTGGGGAAGTTGGGTCAGTAGGAGGGGGAAGGGATGAGCCTGAGCCAGCTATCGTGTAAAGAGGAGGTGCTCAAATAGTTACTGAGTTGCCGAGTATGACCCTGAAGGCCATTGGTATTGTCAGAAATGAAATTAAGCAGCGACCAGAGCAGGGCTGGGAAAAGATTGTTTCTGATATTGTGATTGATAGCAGTCTCACCGAGGCTCTGGATAATCTGGATGAATTCTCTCACATCATGGTTCTCCTCTGGATGCATCAAACTGCCGCTGGCCAGCTGCCCATGAAAGTCCACCCTATGGGCAGGCAGGAGCTCCCGCTGGTGGGGCGTTTTGCCACCCGGTCGCCGCATAGACCTAATCCACTGGGAAAAACTACGGTTAGATTGCTGGAGCGCCGGGGGAACATACTGAGGGTTCAGGGCCTTGATGCTGTTGATGGTACTCCGGTAATTGATATAAAACCCTATATACCGGGCTATGATTCCGCGGATAGCGCCAGAGTGCCCCCATGGATAAGGGATTAGTAAGCCGGACGCTCCAAGATATCTACCGCCGCCTCGGCGAACGTTACGGACCACAGCACTGGTGGCCGGCTGAGGGGCCCTTTGAAGTGATGGTGGGTGCCATCCTTACCCAGTCGGCAGCCTGGAGCAATGTGGAAAAGGCGATAGCCAATCTCAAGGCAGCCGGGCTATTATCACCGAGGGCGCTGCGAGAGCTACCCCTTCCCGAGCTGGCTGGCCTTATCCGTCCCTGCGGTTACTATAATGCCAAGGCGTTAAAGCTCAAGTCCCTGGCTCAGTGGCTGGGAGAGTTCTGTGATGATAACCCTGATCTGCTGTCAGCTAACAATACGAATGCTCTCCGTGAGCAGCTGCTTTCTATCCACGGCGTTGGTGAGGAGACGGCCGACTCTATACTGCTTTATGCCGCGGGTAAGCCAGTTTTCGTTATTGATGCTTACACTCGCCGCATTGTAGACCGCCTCGGTCTTGCGCCGGAAGGTAGTAGTTATGCCGCCTATCAAGACCTTTTTATGAACAATCTACCCCTTGACCGCGAGCTGTTCGGCGAGTACCATGCCCTTCTCGTCTGTCTGGCCAAGCAAGCCTGCCGCCGCCGCCCCCTCTGCCATGACTGCTGCTTGAGTGATATCTGCCCATCCCGTGTTATTAAATAGCTGCGTCAGGCAAAATTCCTCTACGCCTCACGGAATAAGGGCCGCATTTATCAGTTTTTTCTTTGATTAGCCGACCTTGGGGTAGTATACTTTGATTATAAAGGGGGTTATATGGATTGGGCACATTTTGCCGAAAGGTTAGCCTTGTGGATAAGAGAGCAGGTACTTGCTGCCGGGTGTAAGGGGGGGGTAGTTGGGATGAGTGGCGGGCTTGACTCCTCGGTAGTGGCAGTATTGTGTCAGAGGGCCTTCCCCAAAGACTGCTTGGGGGTGCTTATGCCGTGCTACAGTAGCCCCGAAGATGGCGAGCATGCTCAGCTGGTAGCCAGCAGGTTCTCCATCCCGACGAAGACGGTAGTTCTGGACAGCGTTCTTGATGCCTTACTCGGGGTTTTACCCCGTGGTGGTGAGACACCCGACTTAAGCCAGCGGGTTAGGGCTAATCTCAAGGTCAGATTGAGGATGCTTACCCTTTACTACTTTGCCAATCAACTTGGATACCTGGTGGTGGGGTCTAGTAACCGGAGCGAACTGGCTGCTGGCTACTTTACCAAGTATGGTGATGGGGGGGTAGACATATTGCCCCTGGGTAGCCTGGTTAAAGGACAGGTGAGGGAGCTAGCTCGGTTTTTGGGTGTCCCGCAACCGATTATCGAAAAGCCCCCGTCGGCTGGTCTCTGGCCGGGGCAGACTGACGAGGTTGAACTGGGGTTTAGCTATGAGGAGCTTGACCGGTATTTGATTACCGGGCAGGCATCGGATGAACTCAGGGAGCGGATTGAGGCGAGGATAGCAGCTAGTGCCCATAAACGTTTACCGCCCCCGGTGGCTAACCTTGAGTGAAAGGTGGCTTAGAAATGGTCGCCAGTAAGGTTAAGATCGTTACCGATAGCACCGCCTACCTCTCCGCAGAGGAGACCAGCCAGTATGATGTTCATGTGGTACCCCTCAGGGTTATCTTCGGAACAGAAATCTATACTGAGGGGGTGGATATTACCAGTGGGGAATTCTATCGCCGGCTGGCCACTTCGGGCCCAATGCCGACTACCTCCCAGCCAGCGGTGAGCGATTTCACCCGGGTGTATGGTGAGTTAGCAGAGCATGGTCACCCTATCCTTTCCATTCATATTTCTAGCAAACTGAGCGGCACCGTCCATTCCGCGGTGGCTGCCCGGCAGGAGTTGCCTCAAGCCCAGATTGAGGTGGTAGATGCCCGCACCGTAGCGCTGAAGATGTTAGTTACTCCGGCGGCCCAGGCTGCGGGAAGGGGCATGAGCTTAGCCCAGCTCAAGGCTTCTATTGAGAGGCTAAACACCTGTCTGAATACCGTCGGCATGCTTAACACCCTGGAGTATCTCTGGAGGGGTGGGCGGATTGGTGGGGCTAAGGCCCTGCTGGGGACCCTGCTGCGGATTAAGCCGCTCTTGGATTTCAGGGATGGTGAGGTCAAGGTTCTGGCTAAACTAAGGACCAGCACTCAGGCGATTGAATCTATATTGGAGCTTATGAGAGCCAGAATAAGAGGGGGAACCCCCATTCATGTGGGGGTGGCGCACACCCACGCTCTTGAGTTGGCTCAGGTACTAAAAGAGCGGGTCCAGGCCAGTTTTAACTGTGCTGAACTAGACCTTTTTGAGCTCGGGCCGGTACTGGGAACTCACATCGGTCCGGGGTTTTTTGGCATCGCCTTCTATAGCAGTGAGGAGTGGCAACCAGGTTAGTACCGATGCTGTGGTGGGCTTAAGAAAATTATCTTGTTTTGGTATGGAGGGTGTGTTATGATTGGTTTGAGACGAAGATGACCACAGAGAAGGAGAAGGCGCTAGAGCTAGCTATCAGCCAGATTGAAAAGCGGTATGGCAAGGGGTCACTGATGAAGCTGGGGGGTGGGGTGGCACCGCCGATTGAAGCTATACCGACTGGTTCACTGGCATTGGACCTTGCCTTAGGCGTGGGGGGTATTCCCCGGGGACGGATCAGCGAGATATTTGGCCCCGAGGCTTCAGGCAAGACCACCTTAGCGCAACACGTAATTGCTGAAGCGCAGAAGCAGGAGGGTGTGGCTGCCTATATCGATGTCGAGCATGCTCTGGACCCAACCTATGCGGCTACTTGTGGTGTTGACGTTAATGACCTCTTGATTTCTCAGCCTGATACTGGCGAGGAGGCTCTGGAGATTACTGAGGCGCTGGTCAGGAGTGGGGCGGTCGATGTGATCGTGATTGATAGTGTGGCTGCCCTGGTGCCCCGGGCTGAGATTGAGGGTGAGATGGGAGATGCCCATGTTGGGTTACAGGCTCGTCTGATGTCGCAGGCCCTGAGGAAGCTAGCCGCGGCTATTGGGAAGTCAGGGACAGCGGTGCTCTTCATTAACCAGCTAAGGGAAAAGGTGGGCATCGTCTTTGGCAATCCGGAGGTGACACCGGGTGGTAGAGCCCTGAAGTTCTACAGCTCAATCAGGATTGATCTGAGGCGTACCGAAACCATCAAGGAGGGAAATGACGCTGTAGGCAGTCATATTAGGGCTAAGGTAGTCAAGAATAAGGTGGCTCCCCCATTCAGGAGTGCTGAGTTTGACATCATGTTTGGTCGTGGTATAAGCCGAGAAGGTAATTTGATTGACCTTGGTGTGGGACTCGGGCTAGTTAAGAAAGCCGGTGCCTTTTTCTCATATGGTGATGTTCGTCTGGGGCAAGGCAGGGAGAATGCCAAGCAGTACCTGAGCCGGAATCCGGAGCTGGCTCAGGAGATCGAGCAGCAAGTTAGAGCCTCAGCCGTCACCACTCGGAGTGCGGGATTTGAAGACTGAAATAGCCTGACCGATAGTGGTTAGTCGGGTAATAAGAGTAAATAAGGCTGAGGCGTAAGCTTCGGCCTTATGTCTTTAAAAAGGGGTGTAGGGGTTAATGAAGAAGGTTACTGCCCTCCGCCCTAAGGGTAACCGTGGGGCGCGGGTGGGGGTATATCTTGATGATAAGTTTGCTTTTAGTCTGGAGACCGAGGTGGTGGTGAAGGAGGGGTTAATGGTTGGGCAAGAGCTAGACTCTGAGCAGATTGGAGCGCTGGTTAGGGCCAACGAGCTTCAGCGCTGCCTTAATGCGGCTACTCATTACCTCAGCTATCGTCCCCGGAGTGAGTTTGAGCTGCGGCAGCGGCTTTACCGGCGCGGATTTGACGGTGATAGCGTCGAAGCTGTACTGGCAGAGCTAAAGGCGCGGGGACTGGTGAACGATATGGAATTTGCCCAATTCTGGCAGGATAACCGGCAGGTATTTAGGCCGCGTAGCTGTGCCCTGACCAGATTAGAACTAAGACGCAAGGGGGTCGCTGAGGAGATTATCACTCAGGTGGTCAGCTCGGTTAATGATGGTGATAGCGCCTATCGCGCTGCCCTGAGCAGGGCTCGTCGTTTACCCCTGTCTGACTACGGGGCCTTTCGCCGTCGGCTGGGTGAGCATCTTAGGCGGCGTGGCTTTAGTTATGGTGTAATAAGTAAGACTGTGGAGCAGCTGTGGCAGGAAATGAGGGAGAGCCACTCTAAATAGTTGTAGCTAAAACCTCTTACTCTGTGGGGGAATAGTTTTGGCTGTTCTTCGTTTAAGCAAAGCTGTGGCCCGAAGTGAGGTTAGAGATGCAAGTAGATGTAACAACTATAAATGTACTGTTAGCTTTGTTCGGTTTCATCATCGGTGGGGTGGCTGGGGGTGCCTTTGTTTACTTTTTCAGGCGGTTTCGGCTTACCCGAGAAATGCGCCTTGCCGAGAGGAAGGCATCTAAAATTGCGGCTGAAGCGGAACTTAAAGCTAAGGCCATAATTCGCGAAGCAAAAGCAGAGGCTGGTAAGCTGAAGGCGGCGGCTGAGGCGGAGTATCGTGAGCGCCGGGCTGAACTGCAGCGCAACGAGAACCGCTTGGTGCAGAAGGAAGCTACCTTGGAGCGCAAATTAGAAGATGTGGAGCGTCGCGGGCGTGAGCTGGCGGGTAAGGCAGAGCGTGCTGAGGCTCTGCGTGCCCAGCTTGAGGAGGCTCGAAACAAGCAGTTACAGCAGCTAGAGCTGATTTCAGGTATGTCGAGTGAGGAGGCAAGAAAGTTACTGCTTGAGACGATGGAGGTTGAAATACGGGACGAGACCTCGCGCCGACTTCGAGCCTGGGAAGCTGAGCTAAGAGAGGAGGAGAGTAAAAAAACTCAGGAGATTTTGGCTCAGGCCATTCAGCGCTGCGCCTCTGAGGTTGTGGCGGAGACCACCGTAAGCAGTGTTTCACTGCCCAGTGATGAGATGAAGGGACGGCTTATCGGGCGTGAGGGTCGTAATATTAGAGCCCTTGAGCAGGCGACTGGAGTTGACTTAATCATTGATGACACCCCTGAGGCAGTTACCCTGTCCAGCTTTGACCCGGTGCGGCGGGAAGTGGCTCGGATAGCTTTAAATAAGCTTATTCTTGACGGGCGTATCCACCCGGCTCGTATTGAAGAGGTGGTGGCTAAGGCGAGGGAAGAAGTTGAGGCTACTATCTATAGCGCTGGGGAGCAGGCAGCTTATGAAGTGGGGGTGCATGGCCTGCGTCCGGAGCTGATCAGGCTCCTGGGGCGCCTCAAGTTTCGGACTAGCTACGGGCAGAACATCTTGGTGCACAGCGTTGAGGTGGCACATATGGCTGGCATGATTGCTGCGGAGCTGGGGGCTAACGTTGCTATCGCTAAGAAGGCAGGGTTACTCCATGATATCGGTAAGGCGGTAGACCGTGAGGTGGAAGGCACCCATGCCGCTATTGGTGCTGATCTGGTTAAGCAGTGGGATAAGTCGGCGGAGGTAGTCCAGGGTATTGCCCAGCATCATGGTGAGGCCGATACCATGGGTCTCTGGGGTTTCATTGTCGCCGCGGCGGATGCGATTAGCAGTGCCCGGCCCGGAGCCAGGCGTGAATCGCTGGAGAGTTACCTGCAGCGTCTGAAGGCGCTTGAGGATATAGCGAGCAGCTTCAAAGGGGTGGAGAAGACTTACGCTATCCAGGCCGGCCGTGAGATTCGCATCTTGGTTAGGCCAGAAGAGATTGACGATTTGGGGGCGATGCGGCTTGCCCGGGACATTGTTAAGAAGGTCGAGGAGAGCCTGCAGTACCCCGGCCAGATTAAGGTTACGGTCCTCAGGGAGACGAGAGCCGTAGACTATGCTAAGTAACACTGATTAGGAGTGGTTAATGCTGGTATTGGTGATTGGTGACGTGATTGGTCGGCCCGGAAGACGGGCGGTTGGTAAGCTTCTCCCGGATATCATTCAGCAGTATGGGGTAACCTTTGTGGTGGCTAACGCTGAGAACATTGCCGGCGGTATTGGGGTAACGCCAGCGACAGCACAGGAACTTCTGGATGCGGGGGTTGATGTACTGACCTCAGGGAACCATGTCTGGGCGGAGAAGGAGATTATCCCCTACCTTGACGGTAAGCTGCCCATTCTGCGCCCCTTGAATTATCCCCCAGGCGTGCCGGGTAGGGGTTATTCGCTAAACGGTCAGGTTATGGTGGTCAACTTGATCGGGAGGACCTTTATGGGCAATTTTGACTGCCCCTTTAGGGCCATGGACAAGCTGCTTGGGGAGCTTGAGGCTAAGCCACCGGTTATTATTGTTGATTTTCACGCCGAGGCGACGTCGGAGAAGGTGGCCCTGGGGCGTTATCTCGATGGTCGCGTGAGCGCCGTGCTTGGCACCCATACCCATGTGGGTACTATTGATACTCAGTTGCTGCCCCGAGGTACTGCCTATGTTACCGACATTGGCATGACCGGGCCCGTTGATTCGGTTATCGGTGATGACGTTGGGGCGGTGACCCAGCGCTTTCTGAGCCTGATACCCCATCGTCTGGCGGTAGGTAAGGGCAGAGTGGTGTTTAATGCTGTGCTCCTCAGGGTGGATGAGGCTAGTGGTCGGGCTTTAAGCATTGAGCGAGTCTCTCGGGAGGTTGATTAGCGATGTCTCAGGTCGACCTTCATATACACTCCACGGCTTCCGATGGTCGACTGAGCCCGGAGGAGGTGGTGCAGGTGTCAGCCAGACGGGGGCTGAGCTTCATTGCCCTGGCCGACCACGATACGGTGGCCGGAACGGCGCCGGCGCTGGCCGCCGTGCGGGATTTCCCCGGACTAGCGGTCATCCCGGCGGTTGAGCTGAGTACCGATGTCCCTGAGGGCGAGGTTCATATTCTGGGCTACTTTGTAGATTATACCGACAGGGAGCTATTAGCTAGGCTAGAGAGGATGCGTAATTCCCGGCGGGAACGGGCTCAGGCGATGATTGCTAAGCTGAGGGCTCTGGGGATTAGCATTGAGTGGTCTCGAGTTAAGGAGATAGCCGGCGGTGGCTCGGTGGGTCGTCCCCACCTGGCTCAGGCAATGATGGAAAAGGGCTACATTGCCTCGCTTAAGGAGGCGTTTACTAATTACATCGGTCGGGGCGGCCCGGCTTACGTTGAGCGTCGGAAGCTAACCCCGGTGGCGGCGGTACAGCTGATACTTCGGGCTAAAGGGCTGCCCGTGCTGGCCCACCCTCTGACGGCAAGCGACCCCGGGGCTCTGGTGCCCGAACTGAAGAAAGCTGGCTTGGTGGGGATTGAGGCCTACTATAAGGACTATAGTGCTGATGAGGTTAGCCGACTGCTTAGCCTGGCCAGCCGGCACCAGCTTCTGGTTACCGGGGGTAGTGATTACCACGGTCTGGACACCATGAGTGAGGTTATGATTGGCGGGGTTGAGGTGCCGCTGTCGGTAGCCGAAACTCTCCTGGCTGTAGCAGAGTCCAGGGTGCTCAGGTGACCCAGGCTGCAGTGTGGCTGGGCGCGGTTAATTCGAGGTGGAGGATAACTTGATACCTGGCATTGTGGAGAGCGCTTATGACTAGCACATTTTGGCTGCTTGTAGCCGGTGCCTACCTTCTGGGCTCGGTACCGGCCGCCTATCTGGTGGGTAGGCGGGTTCGCGGGATAGACATCAGGCAGTATGGCAGTGGTAATGTGGGCACAACTAACCTCCTGCTTTTTACCTCGAGGCGAACCGTTATCCCGGTCATCATCTTTGATTCGGTCAAGGGAATGGTAATGATCGTGGTGGCTTGGCAGCTGGGGCTGGGGGTTGCTGAGCAGACAGTAGTGGGGCTGGCGGCAATTTGTGGACACAACTGGTCAGCCTTTCTCCGCTTTAATGGTGGGAGGGGGGTCATAACCACTATGGGCGTGGCTTTCATACTCCCTTTAGTAAATAACC